>JAOARA010000162.1 GCA_025211115.1 Roseicyclus sp.
CCATGGCGCTGCACTGGGCCGATGACCCGGTGGGGCAGGTCGTGCAATGCCGCCGCGCGTTGCAGCCCGACGGGCTGTTCCTGTCGGTCGCCTTTGGCGGCGAGACCCTGACCGAGCTGCGGCAGGCGCTGGTCGAGGCCGAGGTCGAGCCGCTGGGCGGGCTTAGCCCGCGGGTGGCCCCGATGGCCGAGATCCGCGACATGGGCGCACTGTTGCAGCGCGCGGGGCTTGCCCTGGCGGTCGCCGATCGCCTGCCCAAGACGGTGACCTATGCCAATGCCTTCGCGCTGATGGCCGACCTGCGCGCGATGGGCGAGACCAACGCGCTGGCCGACCGGCACCGCGCACCCGCGCCGCGGCGGCTGTTCCTGCGCATGGCCGAGATCTATGCCGCGCGGTTTCCCGCGAAAGATGCCCCGGCGCGCATCCGCGCTACATTCGAGCTTGTGTTCCTGTCGGGCTGGGCCCCGCACGAGAGCCAGCAGAAACCCCTCCGCCCCGGCGCGGCCAAGGCGCGTCTTGCCGACGCGCTCGGCACGCAGGAATTTGACGAGACCGCCCTGCCGGTCCTACACCCGACCGACGATTGAGGCCGACCAGAGATGAACATGATGCGTGATACCGCCGTCCCGGCGACCGACCTGCCCCATGCCCCCGCCGATCACCCCAAGGTGAAGTTCGGCAAGGTCGGCGTCTTGCTGGCCAATCTCGGCACGCCCGATCACTACAGCTACTGGCCGATGCGCCGGTATCTGAACGAGTTCCTGTCGGACAAGCGCGTCATCGACTACAGCCCGTGGATCTGGCAGCCGCTGCTGCAGCTGATCATCCTGACCAAGCGGCCGTTCAGCTCGGGCGCGGCCTACAAGTCGATCTGGAACGAAGAGCTGAACGAAAGCCCGCTGATGACCATCACCAAGGCGCAGACCGCCAAGATGGCCGAGCGGATGGCGGCGCGCTACGGCGATGACGTGGTGGTCGATTATTGCATGCGCTACGGCAACCCCTCGACCAAGTCCAAAGTCGATGAGCTGGTCGCGCAGGGCTGCACCAAGATCCTGTTCTTCCCGCTGTATCCGCAATACGCGGGCGCGACCTCGGCCACGGCCTGCGACCAGTTCTTCCGCAGCCTCGAGAACATCAAGTGGCAGCCGATCGCCCGCACGGTCGAGCCCTATTACGAAGACCCGCTTTACATCGAGGCGCTGGCCCAGTCGGGCGAGCGCGCCTATGCCGGGCTGGAGACGAAGCCCGACGTCCTCGTCGCCTCCTACCACGGGGTGCCGAAACGCTACCTGATGGAGGGCGACCCCTACCATTGCCAGTGCCAAAAGACCTCGCGCCTGTTGAAGGAGCGTCTGGGCTGGGCCGACACCGATATCGTGACAACCTTCCAGAGCCGCTTCGGCCCCGAGGAATGGCTGAAGCCCTACACCGTGGAAGAGGTCGCGCGGCTGGCCGAGGCCGGCAAGAAGCGGATCGCGGTGATCGCGCCCGCCTTCAGCGCCGATTGCATCGAGACGCTGGAAGAGATCAACGAGGAAATCCACGAAAGCTTCGAGGAAGCGGGCGGGGAAGAGTTCACCTATATCCCCTGCCTCAACGACGACGACCTGCACATGGATGCGCTGGCCGCTGTCGTGGAGCGGAACCTGAAGGGCTGGCTGGACTGACGCTCAGGCCGCGGCGGCGGCGTTCACGGGGTGACCGGTGTAAAGCTGGTCCCCCACACGCACGGTGACCATGCCATTGGCGTGACGCCGCACGAAATGACCCTGCACCGACACGCAGCTTCCGATTTCGATCGTGGTCAACATGGCCGATTCCCCTCAAGGCGGTCGGGATGACCTTACGTCATTTTCCCGCTGTCGGGTGGAAAATAACCCGGCACGCTTTCAGGGGCACACTGTCTTTCGATTGTGCGAGATTGCCGGAAGGGTCAGAGCCAGTCGCGGAGGATGGGGATAAGCGGGATATCCGCGGGCGGCATCGGGTAGTCGCGCAGCTCGGTCTTGCGCGCCCAGGCCAGCGTCTGCCCCTCCTGCGCCTGCGGAATACCGTTCCACTTGCGGCAGGCGAAAAGCGGCATCAGCAGGTGGAAATCGTCGTAGCTGTGGCTGGCGAAGGTCAGCGGCGCAAGGCAGCTGTCCCAGGTCTCGATCCCCAGTTCCTCGTGCAACTCGCGCACCAGCGCGGCCTCGGGCGTTTCGCCCGGCTCGACCTTGCCGCCGGGAAACTCCCACAGGCCGGCCATGGATTTGCCCTCGGGGCGCTGTGCAAGCAGCACGCGCCCCTCGCCGTCGATCAGCGCAACTGCCGAGACCAGAACGGTTTTCACGACCGGTAATCCGCGTTGATGTCGATATAGGCGTGGGTCAGGTCGCAGGTCCAGACCGTCGCCGCGCCCCGGCCAAGGCCGAGGTCGACGCCGATCACCAGCTCCTGCCCCTGCATGTAGCTGGCGCCCGCCTCTTCCGAGTAGCTTTCGGCGCGCCAGCCCTTTTCGGCCACCACGATATCCCCGAAGCGGATCGTCAGCAGGTCGCGGTCCGCCGCCGCGCCCGATTTGCCGACCGCCATGACGATGCGGCCCCAGTTCGGGTCTTCGCCCGCGATGGCGGTCTTGACCAGCGGCGAATTGGCGATGGCGCGCGCGACCTTGTCGGCGTCGCGGGCGGATTTCGCGCCGGTCACCTGGACCTCGACCAGCTTGGTCGCGCCCTCGCCGTCGCGCACGATCTGAAGCGCAAGATCCCGCATCACCGCCTGAAGCGCGGCGAAGAACACCTTGCCGTCCGCAGACCGGGCCGAGGCGATGGGCACGTTCCCCGCCCGCCCCGTCGCGGCCAGAAGCACCGTGTCCGAGGTGGAGGTGTCGCTATCGACCGTCACCGCGTTGAAGCTGGTCTTGGTCGTGGCCGAGAGCATCGCCTGCAACCCGTCCTGCGTGACGGCGGCGTCGGTGAAGACATAGCCCAGCATCGTCGCCATGTCGGGCGCGATCATGCCCGACCCCTTGGCGAAACCGGCGATCTTCACGGGAACGCCGCCGATCTCGACCTCGGCCATGGCGCCCTTGGGGAAGGTGTCGGTCGTCATGATGGCGCGGGCCGCCACGGCGGCCTTGGCCTCGTCCAGCCCGTCGGCCAGCACCGGCAGGACCGCGGTGATCTTTTCCGCCGGAAGCGGCTCGCCGATCACGCCGGTCGACGAGGTGAAGACATGGCCCACCGGGATCTTGAGCGCGGCGGCCGCCGCCTGGGCGATCACGGCGACATCGGACGCGCCGCGCGCGCCGGTGAAGGTGTTGGCGTTGCCCGAGTTCACCACGATGGCGAACCCGTTCTGCGGCACCTCGGGCAGGGCCGCGAGTTTCTCCTGGCAGTCGAGCACGGCGGCCGACCGCGTGGCAGACCGGGTAAACACCCCGGCAATGGTCGCGCCCGCCGCGATCTCGGCCAGCATCACGTCGGTGCGGTTCTTGTAGCGCACCCCCGCCTCGCCTGCGGCGAAACGCACGCCGTCGATGACGGGCAGATCGGGAAACGCCGCGGGGGCGAGGGGCGAGACCTTGAGCGGGGCCTTGACCGGCGCTGCAGCCGGGGCCGGGGCCACGGCCGCGGGGGCCTCGGCCTGCTTGCTCTTCTTGGCCTTGCCGCCGGACTTCAGCTTGTCCTTCGACTTGGCCTTTTTCTTCTTCTCGTCCTTCGCCATCCGCGTGGTTCCCGTGTTGACGCCTTACTCGGCAATCAGATCCAACGCCCGGATCGCGGACGGGTCAATCGCAATCTCGGGGCGGTCGATCTCGGCCTGTTCGACGACCTCGGCCATGGTGGCATCGACACGGGCCTGCCGCAGACCTTCCTCAAGCTCGGCGCGCACCTGCTCGAGCGCCGGCGGGGCCTGTTCGCGGGTGTCGTTCAGGACGATGACATGCCAGCCGAACTGCGTCTGCACGGGGGCCGAGACCTCGCCCACCTCGAGCGCGAAGGTCGCTTCCTCGAAGCTCGGAACCATCATGCCCGCGCCGAACCAGCCCAGCTGACCGCCGTTCGGCCCCGACGGACCGATCGAGCGTTCCGCCGCCAGTTCCGCGAAATCCGCGCCCGCGGCCAGTTCCCCGATCAGGGCCTCGGCCTCGGCCTCGGTCTCCACGAGGATGTGGCTGGCGTTGTATTCCACCTGCGGCTCCGCGCTGCCGTAGACCGCATCATACTCGGCCTGAAGCTCGGCCTCGGTGATCTCGGCATTGCCGACGCGGTCCAGAAGCGTGGCGGCAAGAAAGGCGCGGCGCTCGTTGGCAAGGCCCAGCTCTTCCATCAGGCCCATGTCCTGCGCCGCGACGGCGGCCAGCGCCTCTTGCTGGACCAGCTGCTCGAGCAGGCCGTCGAACAGCACGTTGTCCGGCAGCTCCTGGAACTGCGGCGGCAGCATCCGGGTCATGGCGATCAGGTGGCCCAGCGTGATCTCGGTGCCGTTCACGGTGGCCAGCACCGTGTCGGCCGAGGGCGTGTCCTGCGCGGCGGCGGGCAGGGCGATGAGGGCCGACAGGGCGACCCCCGCGAGATACTTCTTCATGGAAAGCGTCCTTTCGGTTTGGCGCGGACGGGCCTGCCCGCGTTGACACGTTTGGGGCGGCCCCTTATGTCGCTTGGCGTATCGCATCGGGGCCCCGGCCTGTTGCCCGCGTTGATAGACCGCCACGATGGGCCGAACAACCCGGACCCCCACACGATGAATTGAGATTTTTCCGGTCCCGCGCGGCGCATCGCGCAGGGGGCCATGACATGAAGGCGCTTCACATGCTGGGACTGGGCTCGCTGACGAAAAAGGTGTTCGGCACCTCCAATGACCGCAAGGTCAAGGCGGTCCGGCCCCTCGTGGCGAAGATCAACGCGCTGGAAAAGGAGTTCGAAGCGAAATCCGACACCGAGATCGTCGCCAAGACCGCCGAGCTGCGCGAGCGCGCGCAGGGCGGAGAAAGCCTTGATGACCTGCTGCCCGAAGCCTTTGCCAACTGCCGCGAGGCCGCGCGCCGCGCGCTTGGCCTGCGCGCCCATGACGTGCAGCTGATCGGCGGCATCTTCCTGCACCAGGGCAACATCGCCGAGATGAAGACCGGCGAGGGCAAGACGCTGGTCGCCACCTTCCCCGCGTATCTCAACGCGCTGACGGGCAAGGGCGTGCATATCGTCACGGTGAACGACTACCTCGCCAAGCGGGACGCCGACTGGATGGGCAAGGTCTATGCCGCGCTGGGTCTGACCACCGGCGTGGTCTACCCGCGCCAGCCCGACGACGAAAAGCGCACGGCCTATGCCGCCGACATCACCTATGCGACCAACAACGAGCTGGGCTTCGACTACCTGCGCGACAACATGCGCGCGAGCCTGACCGAGATGGCGCAGCGCGGCCACAACTACGCCATCGTGGACGAGGTCGACAGTATCCTGATCGACGAGGCCCGGACGCCGCTGATCATCTCGGGCCCGTCGCAGGACCGTTCGGACCTTTACGTCGCCATCGACAAGGTCATTCCCGAGGTCAAGGACGAGCATTTCACGCTCGACGAAAAGCAGCGCAGCGCCAGCTTCACCGACGAGGGCAACGATTTCCTCGAGGACAAGCTGCACGAGCTGGGCATCCTGCCGGAGGGGCAAAGCCTCTATGACCCCGAGTCGACCACCATCGTCCACCACGTCACCAACGCGCTGCGCGCGCACAAGCTGTTCCTGAAGGATCAGCAATATATCGTCCGCTCGGGCGAGGTCGTGCTGGTGGACGAGTTCACCGGCCGCATGATGCCGGGCCGCCGCCTGTCGGATGGTCTGCACCAGGCCATCGAGGCCAAGGAGGGCTGCCAGATCCAGCCCGAGAACGTGACGCTCGCCAGCGTGACCTTCCAGAACTACTTCCGCCTCTACGGCAAGCTGGCCGGGATGACCGGCACGGCGGCGACCGAGGCCGAGGAATTCATGGCGATCTACGGGCTTGGCGTGGTCGAGATCCCCACCAACGTGCCGGTCGCCCGGATCGACGAGGATGACGCCGTCTACCGCACCGCACGCGAGAAATACGAAGCCATCGTGGAAGCGATCCGCGACGCCCACAGCCGCGGCCAGCCCGTGCTGGTCGGCACGACCTCGATCGAGAAGTCGGAAATGCTGGGCAAGATGCTCGAAAAGGCGGGGCTGCCCCACAACATCCTGAACGCGCGCCAGCACGAGCAGGAGGCGCAGATCGTCGCCGACGCGGGCAAGCTGGGCGCGGTGACCATCGCCACGAACATGGCGGGCCGCGGCACCGACATCAAGCTGGGCGGCAACGTCGAGTTCAAGATCATGGAGGCCATCGCCGCCAACCCCGACGGCGACCACGAGGCCATCCGCGCCCGGATCGAGGAAGAGCACAAGGCCGACGAGGAAAAGGTGAAGCAGGCCGGGGGCCTCTATGTCCTCGCCACCGAACGGCACGAAAGCCGTCGCATCGACAACCAGCTGCGCGGCCGTTCGGGCCGTCAGGGCGACCCCGGCAAATCGTCCTTCTTCCTGTCGCTCGAGGATGACCTGATGCGCATCTTCGGGTCCGAGAAGCTCGACAAGATGCTGTCCACGCTGGGGATGAAAGAGGGCGAGGCCATCGTCCACCCCTGGGTGAACAAGTCGCTCGAGCGCGCGCAGGCCAAGGTCGAGGGGCGCAACTTCGACATCCGCAAGCAGCTGCTGAAATTCGACGACGTGATGAACGACCAGCGCAAGGTCATCTTCGACCAGCGCCGCGAGGTCATGGGCGCCGAAGACATCGCCGAGGTCGCCCGCGACATGCGCCACCAGGTGATCGAGGATCTCGTCGATACCTACATGCCGCCCAAATCCTACGCCGACCAATGGGAAGTCGAGGAGATGGACAAGGCGGTGCGCGAGACGCTGGGCGTCGCCGTGCCGCTGGCCGACTGGGCCGCCGAGGACGGCGTCGACCAGGAGGTGATCGAGGAACGCCTGCGGACGGCGGCCGATGAATACATGGCTTCAAAGGCGGCGCAGTTCGGCCCCGAACAGATGCGCTCGATCGAGAAGCAGGTGCTTCTGCAGACCATCGACCAGAAATGGCGCGACCATCTTCTGACGCTGGAACACCTGCGCTCGGTCGTGGGCTTCCGCGGCTACGCGCAGCGCGATCCGCTGAACGAATACAAGACCGAGGGCTTCCAGCTGTTCGAGGCGATGCTCGACGGGCTGCGGACCGACGTGACCTCGAAGCTCGCGCGCATCCAGCCGTTGAGCCAGGAGCAGCAGGAACAGCTGATCCGCCAGCTTCAGGCGCAGCAGCAGGCCGCCGAGCGGCAGCTCGAGACCGCCACCGCCAGCGGCCCCGCCGAGGTTGCGGCCCCCGCCGTGGGCGCGCGCGCCGGTTTCGACGAGACCGATCCGGCGACCTGGGGCAACCCCGGCCGCAACGACCCCTGCCCCTGCGGGTCGGGCAACAAGTTCAAGCATTGTCACGGGCGTCTCGCCTGACGCGGGTCGGGGGGACCGGGACAAGGCCTGTTCACAAAGCCTGACCGGTTTCTCCGCGCTTTCGCCGCATTCGGATGCGATGCCTTCCCGAAAGGGAAGCTCAAGCGTCGGGGACTTGCGGCATGTCGCGTATCGGAACGGCTCTTCGCCTTGGCAGCGTCGTGGCGCTGGCGGGGTTGGGATACCTCGGCTGGCAACAGTCGATCCCCGGCTGGCCGGCTTACGCCTCCACCGCTGCGGCCCCGACCCAGACCCCCGCCACCATACCCGCAGCCGATGCGCCCCCGGTGCAGCCCGCCCTGCCCTTCGTGCCTGACACCGCGGGCGGCGTGAACCTGCCGGCGCAGGTGTTCACCGCCTCGGCCAGCGCGCCGCTTCCCTCGCCCGAGCCGGATGTGCCGGTCAGCCCCTTCGGCCTGCCCTGCGGCCTGTCGGTCACGGGCGAGGCAATGCCGGGCGCGATGGTCGCGCTCGATGTCATGGCGCCCTGCCGCCCCGGCCTCCGCGTCGAGATCGAACACGCGGGCCTGACCCTGGCCGCGGTCACCGACCGGGCCGGGCTTCTGACCATGGACATCCCCGCGCTGGAAACGCCCGCTTTCTTCACGGTCCGGCTTGCGGACGGCGAAGAGGCCGTCACCGTCGCGGGCCTGCCCGACCTGATCGACTTCGGGCGCGTGGCCGTCTCGTGGCAGGGCGCGCCGGGGATCGAGCTGCATGCCTTCGAGCAGGGGGCGGGTTTTGGCGCGCCGGGCCATGTCTGGCAGGAGGCACCGGGCAGCGCGGCGGATGCCGCCATCGGGGCGGGCGGGTTTCTCACGCGCCTCGGCGACGTGAGCCTTGCGCCGGCGCAGCTTGCGCAGGTCTACAGCCACCCGCTTGCCACCGTCCCGGCCCCGCGCCTCTCGGTCGACATTCCGGTCACCGACGCGACCTGCGGCCGCCCGCTTTCGGCGCACAGCCACCGGGTGACCCCCGAGGGCCGCGTCGAAGCCCGGCGGATCACCCTCACGATGCCCGGCTGCGACGCGGTGGGCGAGTATCTGGTGTTGCAAAATCTCTTCGACGCGCCGAGACTCGCCCGCAACTGAAGTTCCGTTGCACAGTATTCATGCCGTTTGTCCCCGGGGCGGCCCGTCTCGCCGCCCTTGTCGTGTTGATGTTCCCCGGCCCTGCGCCCGCGCAGGATGTCGAGCTGCGGTCGCTTGACGGCTCGGTCACGCTCGAGGGCGACCTGCTGGCCTATGACGGGGCCTATTACCGGCTCGACACGGTCTACGGCCCGCTGACCGTCGCCGCCGAAGGCGTGGCCTGTGCCGGCCCCGGTTGCCCCGATCTCACCACCTTCGTCGCCGAGGCGCGGATCGCGGGCGAAGCGACGCTGGCCGAAGGGCTGCTGCCCGCGCTGCTGGCCGGTTTCGCCGCGGATCGCGGCCTGACGCTGGCCCCACCCGCGCGCCGGGCCGAGGGCGAGGGCGCGGGGCTTGACCACGCGCTGTTGCGGCAGGACGGGACGGTTGCGGCGCGCTTCACCGTGACGCCCGGCACCAGCGACACCGGGTTCCTCGCGCTGCTGAACGGCGACAGCGACCTGGCGCTGACGCTGCGCCCGCCGACCGACGCCGAGCGTCGCGCCGACCGCGCGGCCGCGCCCGAGGATCCGCCGCTGGGCCGCCGGGTGCGGGTGATCGGCCTTGATGCGCTGGTGCCGGTCGTGGCCCCGCAAAACCCGGTCGATGCCCTGTCGCTGCCCGAACTGGCCGCGGTCGCGGCGGGCGAGATCGTGAACTGGCAGGACCTCGGCGGGCCGGACGCGCCCATCGCGCTGCACCTGATGGCCCCCGAGATGGGGCTGGCGCAGGCCTTCGCCGCCGAGATGCTGGGTGCCGAGATGGCCGACCCCGCCCCCGGCACGCGCCTGCACGACAGTGCCGCGGCGCTGTCGGCGGCGGTCGCGCGCGATGCCTATGCCCTTGGGGTGACGGTGCAATCGGCCCGCGGCGCGGCGCGCAGCCTTGCGCTTGCGGGGGGCTGCGGCATCTCGCAGGCCGCCGATACCGACGCCGTCAAGGCCGAGGATTACCCGCTGACGGCACCGGTCTATCTCTACCTCGCGCCGCGGCGTCTGCCGCAGCTGGTCCGCGATTTCCTCGGCTGGACGGAAACCGAGGCCGCCGAGCGGATCGTCGCGGGCGCGGGCTATGTCGATCAGCGCCTGACGCGGATGCCCCTGTCGCGGCAGGGGGTGCGGCTGGCCAACGCGGTCGCCGCCGCGGGCGCAGAGGTGCCCTTGTCCGAATTGCAGCGACTGGTGTCGACCCTTGGCCGCGCCGAGCGGCTCTCGGCGACCTTCCGCTTCGCCGAAGGCTCGGTCGAACTCGACGCGCCCTCGCGCGCCGCCGTCGCGCGGCTTGCCGCGGCGATCGAGCGCGGCGCGTTCGACGGGCGGCGGCTGGTCTTCGCGGGGTTCTCGGACGGGGCGGGGCCCGCCGCGGTGAACCTGCGCCTGTCGCTGCGCCGGGCCGAGGCCGCGCGCGCCGCCGTCATCGCCGCCGCCGACAGCGCGCAGCCCGACCGCGTCACCCTTGCGCTGGAGGCCTTCGGCGAGGCCATGCCGATGGCCTGCGATGACAGCGACTGGGGCCGCGCGGTGAACCGGCGGGTCGAGGTCTGGCTGGAATAGAGCACGTTGCGCACTGGCGGGAACCGGCTTTGCGCGTCTCGAACATGCGACATCAAACCGTTGGAGCGGGTCGCGTGGATGCGAATGCACGCGACATGCTCAAGGCCGGTGCCATGGCGGCAAACCGGGGACACCGGGATATACGGGCCGTCCCGACCTCTCACAGGTATCCTTCGCTGCGGAAACTCACGTGCCGCGCCTTGCCGATGACAAGGTGATCGTGAAGCACAAGGCCCAGAACCTCTGCGGCATCGCGGATGGCGTAGGTCATGTCGATATCCGCCCGGCTCGGCGCAGGATCGCCGGAGGGATGGTTGTGAACGAGGATCAGCGCCGAGGCGTTGAGTTCCAGCGCGCGTTTCACCACCTCGCGCGGGTAGACGGGCACATGGTCGACGGTGCCGTCGGCCTGCGCCTCGTCCGCGATCAGCACGTTCTTGCGGTCGAGGTAGAGGACGCGGACCTGTTCAAGGTCACGATGCGCCATGGCGGTCTGGCAATAGTCCAGCAGCGCATCCCATGACCCGAGGAGCGGTTTCTTCAGCACCTTCGCCCGCGCCATGCGGTGGCCCACCGCCTCGGTCAGTTTCAGTTCGAAGACGACACGCTCGCCCACCCCCTCCACCTCCTTCAGGCGGGGCGGAGGGGCGGCGAGGACGTGGTTCAGATCACCGAAACGCTTGAGCAACCGCTTGGCCAGCGGCTTGGTGTCGCCGCGCGGCATGGCGCGGTAGAGGATCATCTCGAGCAGTTCATACTCGGGCACCGCATCGGCCCCACCCTCGGTAAAGCGCCGGCGCAACCGGTCGCGGTGGGCATGGCGATGCGCCTCCGCCCCGCGGGAGGGGCCACCCGCCGGGGCAGGCCGCTCAACCAGCGGCACGGCCCTGCCGGCAGGCAGGTAGGACGGCGACATCTCGCCAAAGGAAAAGGCAGGCTGTTCGCTCATGCGGGCAGCCTGCCGCCGAAAGGTTAAAAAACCGTGAGCAGCGGACGCGGAGAAGCGATCAGCCCCAGGTCGGGTGGAACCGTCCCGCGGGCGAGAGGGTGAAGATCTCGTAGCCCGTCGCGGTCACGCCGATGGAATGCTCGAACTGCGCCGACAGGCTCTTGTCGCGGGTCACCGCCGTCCAGTCGTCGGCCAGCACCTTGGTCTCGGGCCGCCCGAGGTTCACCATCGGCTCGATGGTGAAGAACATGCCTTCCTCCAGCACCGGCCCGGTGCCGGGCCGTCCGTAATGCAGCACGTTGGGCGGCGCGTGGAACACCTGCCCCAGCCCGTGCCCGCAGAAATCGCGCACCACGCTCATGCGCTGTGCCTCGACATGGGTCTGGATGGCGTGGCCGATGTCGCCGAAGGTGTTGCCGGGGCGCACCGCCTCGATCCCCTTGAACAGCGCCTCGTGGGTGACCTCGATCAGGCGCTCGGCCTTGCGGCCCAGCTTGCCGGCCACATACATCCGGCTGGTGTCGCCGAACCAGCCGTCGACGATCACCGTCACGTCGATGTTCAGGATATCCCCGTCCTTCAGCACCTTGGTGCCCGGTATCCCGTGGCAGACCACGTGGTTCACGCTGATGCAGGAGGCGTGCTGATAGCCGCGGTAGCCGATCGTGGCCGAGGTCGCCCCGGCCTCTTCGACCATGCGCTCGATCGCGGCGTCGATCACGCCCGTCGTCTGGCCCGGAAAGACCAGCGGCGCGACATCGTCGAGGATGCGCGCGGCCAAGGCCCCCGCCCGGTGCATCCCGGCGAAGCCATCGGTGTCGTGAATGCGAATGCCGTCTTTCGTCAGACGGCCCTTGAAATCGTCCAAACCTGGGCCTCCGAGCGCCGTTTTGTCCCTAACCTAGTCGCATGATGCGACAATTTCCAGTCAACCCGCCTTGACAGGCGCCTGTGGCATCGCGCCTCGCCTCAGCGCGCCTGCGGGGCCGCGTCGACGGGCAGCGGGCCGTCAAGCCAGACGCCTTCGGTGGTGATCCGCGTGCCGTGGCACAGCATCTCGACCCCCGCGGCGCGGGCGGTGTCGAAGGCCCGCGCATAGGCCGGGTCGAGGTCGCCCGCAAGCCGGAAGCGCGCGCAATCGCTGCGCTGGACGACGTAAAGCATGACCGCGCGCCCGCCGCCCTGCGCGATGCGGGCCAGCTCGTGCAGGTGCTTCGTGCCGCGGGCGGTGACGCAGTCGGGAAACTCGGCCCAATCCCCCTCGCGCCGCAGGTGGACGTTCTTGACCTCGACAAAGGCGTCGGGCCGCCCCGGTTCGGACAGCAGGAAATCGATCCGGCTGTTCTCTCCGTAACGCTGTTCGGGCCGGATCGTGCCGTAGCCCGCCAGCGCGGGGATGCGCCCCTCGGCCAGCGCCTCGGCGACGATGCGGTTGGGCAGGCCCGCGTCGATGCCCGCCATGTGGCCGCCCTCCAGCTCCTCCAGCCGCCAGCCGAAGCCGAGCTTCTTCTTCGGATCGTCGTTCGGCTCCAGCCAGACGGTCGCGCCCGGCCGGGCCAGCCCCATCATGCTGCCGGGGTTCGGGCAATGCGCCACCACCTCGCGCCCGTCCTCAAGCACGACATCCGACAGGAACCGCTTGTAGCGGCGCAATAGCGTGGCGCGAACGAGAGGGGTTGGAAACCGCATGGCCCCCCGCCTATACCGATCCGGCAGGGACGGACAAGCGAAGGGCAGGCCATGACATCCCCCACCGCCGCGATGCTGGTCATCGGTGACGAGATCCTGTCGGGGCGCACGCGCGACAGCAACATGCATTTCCTCGCCCGCGCGCTGACCGATCACGGCATCCGCCTGCTCGAGGCGCGCGTGGTGGCCGATGAACACGACCGGATCAAACAGGCGGTGCAGGCCCTGTCGGCGGGCTATGACCACGTCTTCACCTCGGGCGGGATCGGGCCGACCCATGACGACATCACCGCCGATGCGGTGGCCGACGCCATGGGTGCGGCCATCGACATCCGCGACGACGCCCGCGCGATCCTTCAGGCGCATTACGACCGCCAGGGGCAGGAGCTGAACGCCGCCCGCCTGCGCATGGCGCGCATCCCCGAGGGGGCCAGCCTGATCGACAACCCGATCTCGGCCGCGCCGGGGTTCACCATCGGCAACGTGCATGTCATGGCAGGTGTGCCCACCATCTTCGAGGCGATGGTCGCCTCGGTCCTGCCGACGCTGACGGGGGGCGCGCCGATGCTGTCGCAATCGCTGCGCGTGGTCCGCGGCGAAGGCGATATCGCCGAGGCGCTGGGGCAACTGGCGACCGATCATCCCGAGGTCTCCATCGGCTCCTACCCGTTCCACCGCGACGGGGTGCATGGCTCCAACATCGTGGTGCGCAGCCAGGACGGCGCGGCCGTCGATGCCGTGATGGGCGCGCTGACGCGCCTGTTCCCCGAGGCGGGATAAGCGGCCCATGCGCATCGCCGACCTCGCCCCCGTCATCGCGGCCACATGGCCCCCGGCGGCGGCGCGGGCGGTCGGCCCCTTCACCATCCCCGAGGGCGCGGGCGGCGGTCAGCGCGTCAGCGCCGCGCGGCTCACCGATCCACGGGCCAGCGACGCGACCGAGGCCGAGATCGACGCGGCCCTTGCCGCGCTGGCCCAAACCGGGCAGCCGCCGCTTGTCATGGTGCTCGACCACCAGACCGCGCTCGACGACCGCCTCGCCGCGCGCGGCCTTGCCCTTCGTGACACCACCCACGCACTGATGACCGACAGCGCGACCCTTGCCGCGGTGCCCCCGCCGGTCAGCTGCTTCGCCGTCTGGCCGCCGCTGGCGATCCAGACCGAGATCTGGGCCGCGGGCGGCATCGGTCCCGCGCGCCTTGCCGTGATGGCGCGCGCCACGGGGCCGCGCATGTCCTTTTTCGGGCGGATCGACGACCGCCCCGCGGGCACGGCATTCGCCGCGATCCTTGAGAACACCGCGATGCTCCACGCGCTCGAGATCCTGCCGCAGCATCGGCGCAAGGGGCTCGCCCGGATCATGATGCGCGCCGCGGGCGATTGGGCCATGTCGCAGGGCGCGGACCGTTTCGCCACGCTGGTGACCGGCGAAAACCGGCCGGCGCAGGGGCTTTACGCTTCCCTGGGCTTCGTCCCTGTGGGACGGTATCATTACCGAAGCAACGACGCCTGACACGACATGACGCTTGCCCGCCGCGCGCCACGCGGCCTGTCCTGCATGATCTTCTGCCTGCTGGCCCTGCCCGCCGCCGCGTTCGACGCGTCATGGCCCGCCGGGGCCGAGCGCGTTCTGGCGCGCAGCGAGACGGTGGTGGGCTACCCGCTGGCCACCGGGCCTTTCACCGACGGCACGGTGCCGCGCGCCCCCGGCGACGGGACGCTGCTGGAAGAGGTCTGGCAGGTGCCCGGCGCAGCGGGCGAGCCGGTCGCACTCCTGTCCGATCTGCGCGCGCAGTTGACCGCGCAGGGCTACGAGATCGGCTTTGCCTGCGCCGATGCCGCCTGTGGCGGCTTCGATTTCCGCTATGCCCTGCCCATCGCCGAGGGGCCCGCGATGCACGTGGACCTCGGCGATTTCCGCTACATCACCGCCACGCGCCAGACCGGCACCGGCCCCGAGCATGTCGCGCTCACGCTCTCGCAGGGAGGGCAG
The DNA here is from genome assembly GCA_025211115.1 of Roseicyclus sp. GTDB lineage: Bacteria > Pseudomonadota > Alphaproteobacteria > Rhodobacterales > Rhodobacteraceae > Roseicyclus. The sequence continues at coordinate 14,832 of JAOARA010000162.1, forward strand.
CTGGGCTATGCCCACCTGGCCCGGATCGTGCCGTCGGACGCGGCCGTCCCGACCGTCGTGTCCTCCACCCGCGTGGCGGGTGATCCGGCCGATGGTGGCCTGATCGCGGGGCTGACGGCGCGGGGGCATGCGGTGCTCGAGGATCTGGACTTCGACACCGGGGCCTCGGCCCTGTCGGATCGGCGCTACGACAGCCTTGTCACGCTGGCCGACTGGCTGGCCGAAGGGGCCGAGCGGCGGATCGTGCTGGTGGGGCACACCGACACCGAGGGCGCGCTTGAGCGCAACATCGACCTCAGCCGGGCGCGGGCGCTTGCGGTGCGCGATGCGCTTGTCGAGGGGTTCGGCGCCGATGCCGCGCAGATCGAGGCCGCGGGCGTCGGCTACCTGGCCCCGCGCGCGACCAACAGCCTGCCCGAGGGGCGCGAAGCCAATCGCCGGGTCGAGGTCGTTCTGATCGCCCAGTGAAAAGACGCCCGGATCGGACGAACCGACCCGGGCGCAGGTTGCCGCGCAGCCCCGGAGCAAGATACGGCGCGCGCAGGCACGGATGTCATGGGTGCCGCGTCACCAGTCGGTCGGCCCCTTGTCCTTGAAGGCGTCGACGAGGAAGTCGATGAAGGCGCGCACCTTGGGCTGCGTGTAGCGGCCCGGCGGGTAGATCGCGTAGACCCCCTGGATATCGACCGGCAGGTCGGGGATCACGTCCTCGACCAGGCCCGCGCGCATCGGGTCGGCATAAAGAAAACTGGGCAGGTAGGCGATGCCGAGCCCGCCGATGGCGGCATTCAGCAGCGACTGGCCGTCATTCACCGTCAGCCAGCCCCCGGTGCGGACCTGCCGCTGTTCGCCCGAGGGGGCGGTGATCTTCCAGACGTTCGCGTTCGCGTTGTTGGAGTAATGCAGAAGCTTGTGTTCGTTCAGATCGTCGATCCGACCGGGCCGCCCGTATTTCCGGAAATAGGCCGGCGCGGCGATCATCCGGCGCTGCGTCTCGCAGATCTTGCGGGCGCGCAGGCTGCTGTCCTCCAGCTCGCCCACGCGGATGGCCATGTCGAACCCCTCCGAGATCAACTCCACGTAGCGGTTGTTCAGAACCATGTTCACCGTCACGTCGGGAAACTCGTGCAGGAACTGGCCGAGGATGGGCGAGACGTGGTTGACCCCGAAATCCGTGGCCATCGACACGCGCAGCGTGCCCGAGGGGGCCGATTGCATCGCGGTGACCAGCGCGTCGGCCTCGCCCGCGTCGTTCAGCACCCGGCGGGCGCGGTCGTAATAGGCCAGCCCGATCTCGGTCGGGCTGACGCGGCGCGTGGTGCGGTTGAGCAACCGCGCCCCCAGTCGGGTCTCGAGGCTCGAGACATGCTTGGAGACAGCGGATTTCGAAATGCCCATCTTCTTGGCTGCATCGGTGAAGCCGCCCTGGTCCACGACCATTGCGAAAGCTTCCATTTCCGTAAGACGATCCATCTGGGTATGACCTGCTCAAAATTCTCTGCTTCCCGGCTTGTCGCCCCCAAATGCGGCGCGATTGCGGAAGGCAGCGGGCCAAAGCCGGGTCATTCGGGGGATCGTTGATGACTGGGCATCAGTCCACGCCTCCCCGCTTGCCCCGGCATGGCGGCGCGTCTAGCCTTTGTGCAGCCTGTTTCCGGAGATCGCCATGGACCACGCCACCGCCCGAACCGAGCTTGCCGCCGCCTTTCGCCTGACCGCGCGCGAGGGGATGCACGAGGGCGTCGCCAACCATTTCTCGCTGGCCGTCAACGAGGACGGGACCGAGTTCCTGATCAATCCCAAGAAGCACTTCAGCCGCATCCGCGCCTCGGATCTCTGGGTGATCGACGCCAACGACCCCGACAGCGCGCAGGGCGAGGATGCGCCGGACCCGACCGCCTGGGGCCTGCACGCAAGCCTGCACCGCCACGTGCCCCACGCGCGTTGCGCGATCCATGTGCATTCGACCTATGCGACGGTGCTGGCCTCGCTTGCCGACAGCCGCCTGCCGCCGATCGACCAGTCCTCGGCGATGTTCTACAACCGGCAGGTCGTCGACGAGAATTACGGCGGCCTTGCGCTGGAGGAAGAGGGGACCCGCTGCGCGCGGCTGTTCCAGGACCCCAGCGTGCGGACCATGATCATGGGCAATCACGGTGTCCTCTTCATCGGCGAGACCGTGGCCGAGACGGTGATGCGGATGTATTACTTCGAGCGCGCCGCGCGCACCTATATCCTTGCGCTGCAGACCGGCCGCCCCCTGCGCGAGCTGTCGCCCGAGGTGGCCGAGCTGACCGCCCGCCAGCAGGAGGGCGACGCGGCCGCCGAAGCCGATTTCCTGCGCGGCATGCGCGCGGTGCTGGATGCGGAAGAGCCCGACTATATCCAGTAACGCGCCCCCCTCCGATCCGCTTGCGCCGATCCTGGCCGAGCACCTGCACGGGCAGGGGCGGCTGCGGGTCTGGTCGCTGATCGTGACGATCCTCGGCGACGCGGTCGAGCCGCGCGGCGGGCGCGTGCAGGCCGCGCGGCTGGGCGCGATCCTCGACCGGCTGGGCGTGGGGCGGGCGGCGCAGCGCACCGCCCTGTCGCGGCTGGTGGCCGATGGCTGGATCACGCGGCAGAAGGACCCCGAGGACGGGCGCGCGGCGATCTACGGCTTCTCCGACGACGCGCGGGCCGAGGTCACGCAAGCCGCCCGGCTGGTCTATGCCGCCCCCGGCCGCGTGACGGGTGGGGACTGGATCGTCACCGCCTCCGACGATCCGCGCGGCATTCCGATCGGGCCGGGCGTCGCCCTCTGGCCCGCGGAATTCCCGCCGCGCGCACTTGGCGTGACGCTGCGCGGCGCGATCACCCATGTGCCCGAGGGCCTTCGCGCCGATGCCCCCGACGCCGGGCAAAGGGCCGAGGCCGCCGCGATCCGCAAGCTGGCCGATCTTGTCTGCGCCACGGGTTTCGCCGCTGACGGGCGCGACGCCATGGCCGCGCGGACCGTCCTGATCCATCGCTGGCGTCGCTACGTGCTGCGCCACCCGGAATGGACCGCCGCGCTGGCCGATCCGGGCTGGCCGGACCTCGACCTTCGCGCGCGGGTGGCGGGGGCCTATGCCCTCACGCGGCCCGCGTCCGAGTCGTGGCTGTCGCAAGCGGGGCCGGGCTATCGCGGCCTGCCTGCGGGCGAGAGCGCCGCGCGCTTCGAACAAGGCTGATTTTGTGTTACAAACATCCTTTGATTTCGCATTTTTCGTAACATAAAATGCCGACCACAGGCCGCAGGGAGGTGTGCGCATGTATTCGCAGGGTTTGATCGGTGCCGATGGCGCGACCGGGGAAACGCCCGAGTTCCTCGCCCGGTTCCAGGCGCGCATCGACGCCGAGGAGAAGATCGAACCGAACGACGCGATGCCCGAGGGCTATCGCCGCACGCTGATCCGGCAGATCGGCCAGCACGCCCATTCCGAGATCGTCGGCATGCTGCCCGAGGGCAACTGGATCACCCGCGCCCCCAGCCTGAAGCGCAAGGCGGCGCTCCTGGCCAAAGTGCAGGACGAGGGCGGGCATGGCCTTTACCTCTATGCCGCCGCCGAAACGCTGGGCGTGAGCCGCGAGCAGATGACCGAGGAGCTGTTGAGCGGCAAGGCCAAGTATTCCTCGATCTTCAACTATCCCACCCTCAGCTGGGCCGATATCGGCGTGATCGGCTGGCTGGTCGACGGCGCGGCGATCATGAACCAGATCCCGCTTTGCCGCTGTTCCTACGGGCCTTACGCGCGCGCGATGATCCGGGTCTGCAAGGAAGAGAGCTTTCACCAGCGCCAGGGCTACGAGATCGTCATGACGCTGGCCCGCGGAACACCGGCCCAGCGCGAGATGGCGCAGGATGCGCTGAACCGCTGGTGGTGGCCGTCGCTGATGATGTTCGGCCCGTCCGATGGCGACAGCCAGCATTCCGACCAGTCGATGGCGTGGAAGATCAAGCGATTCACCAATGACGAGCTGCGGCAGAAGTTCATCGACGCGACCGTGCCGCAGGCCGAGTTCCTCGGGCTGACGGTGCCGGACCCCGAGTTGCGCTGGAACGAGGAAAAGGGCGGCTACGATCACGGCCCGATCGACTGGGCGGAGTTCTGGCGCGTGGTGAAGGGCGGGGGGCAGATGAACGTGGACCGCATCCGCGACCGGCGGAAGGCCTGGGACGAGGGCGCCTGGGTGCGCGAGGCGGCGCTGGCCCATGCCGAGAAACGGCGGGCGCGGCTGGCGGCGCAGGCGGCGGAATAGGGTTGGGCGGGGGTTTCGCCCGCTTTGCGGGCGGCCCGGCGGGATACTTGAAAAACGGAGAAGGGGTGAGGGATGGCGCAGGAAACACCGCTTTGGGAAGTGTTCATCCGGCCCCGCAACGGGCTGAGTCACAAGCATGTGGGCAGCCTTCATGCCGCCGACGAGGTGCTGGCCCTTCAAGCCGCGCGCGATGTCTACACGCGGCGGGGCGAGGGCGTGTCGATCTGGGTGGTGCCCTCCAGGGCCATCACCGCAAGCGACCCCGACCACGCCGCCGAGAATTTCGAGCCGACCGCCGACAAGATCTACCGCCACCCGAGTTTCTACGACATCCCCGATGACGTGGGGCACATGTGATGCCGGCGCTCTTCGATGCCGTGCTGGAGCTGGCCGACGATCACCTGATCCTCGGGCATCGCCTGTCGGAATGGTGCGGCCACGCGCCCATGCTGGAGGAAGACCTTGCGCTTCCCAACATGGCGCTGGACCTCATCGGGACGGCGCGCACGCTTTACGATTACGCCGCGCGGCTGGAGGGCAAGGGGCGCAGCGAGGATGACCTCGCCTTTCTCCGGGTCGAGCGGGAGTATCGCAACCTCCTGCTTTGCGAGCGTCCCAACGGCGATTTCGCTCAGACCATGCTGCGGCAGCTCTACTTCGCCGCCGCCATGGAGCCCTTTTGGGCGGCGGCGGTGGACAGCCCCGATGCCGTGATCCGCGGCGTCGCGGGCAAGGCGGTGAAGGAGATGGCCTATCACGTCCGCCACGCGGGCGAATGGGTGATCCGGCTGGGCGACGGCACCGAGGACAGCGCCGCGCGGATGCAGGCCGCGGTGGCGGAGCTGCACCGCTTCACCGGCGAGCTGTTCGAGGAGAGCGCGGCCTCGGCGGCGCTGGTGGCCGAAGGCGTGCTGCCCGCCCGCGCCGCGATGCGCGCGTCCTGGGACAGGGTCATCGGCATGGTCTTCGCCGAGGCGATGCTCGAGGTGCCGGAGGTGCCCTACCCCCAGACCGGCGGGCGGCGGGGGCTTCATGGCGAACACCTCGGCCATCTGCTCGCCGAGATGCAGTATCTGCAGCGCGCCTATCCGGGGGCGACATGGTGAGCGCCGAGGCGCGCGCCTGGGCCGCGGCCGCCGCCGTGCCCGACCCAGAGGTGCCTTGCGTCACCGTGGCCGATCTCGGCATCCTGCGCGAGGTGCGGCTGGAGGAGGGCGTCGCCGTCGCGCGCGTCAGCCCGACCTATTCCGGCTGCCCCGCCACCGCGATGATCGAGATGGGGATAGAGGCCGCGCTACGCGCGGCGGGCTTCGACGTGCGGATCGAGCGGGCGCTCTCGCCGCCCTGGACGACCGACTGGATCACGCCCGAGGGGCGCGAGAAGCTGCGCGCCTATGGCATCGCCCCGCCCGAGGGGGCGGCGGGCAAGCGCGCCCTCTTCGACGATCCGGTCGTGAGTTGCCCGCGCTGCGCCTCCACCGCGACGCGGAAGATCAGCGAATTCGGCTCGACCGCCTGCAAGGCGCAATACGCCTGCACCGCCTGCGGCGAGCCCTTCGATTACTTCAAATGCATCTGAGGGGGCGGCGATGTTCCACGAGCTGACCGTGGCCGAGGTCCGGCCCGAGGGGCCAGAGGCGGTGGCGATCCGGCTGGATGTGCCGGATGGGCTGCGCGAGGCCTTCGCCTTTCGGCCGGGCCAATACCTGACCCTGCGCGCCGAGGTAGGGGGCGCGGATATCCGCCGCTCCTATTCCATCGCCTCCCTGCCGGGCGAGGGGCTTTGGGTCGGGGTGAAGCATGTGCCGGGCGGCGCGTTTTCCGGCTTTGCCCAAGGGCTGCGGCCCGGCGACCGGCTGCAGGTGATGCCGCCCGAGGGGCGCTTTGTCGATCCGGGCTGCGCCCGGTTGCTGCTGGTCGCGGCGGGTTCCGGGATCACGCCGATGGTGTCGCTGGCCGGTGCCGCGCTGGCGCGGGGGGCCGCGGTGACGCTGGTCTACGGCAACCGGGGCCGCGAGACGATCATGTTCCGCGAGGCGCTCGAGCGGCTGAAGGACCGGCACCTCGACCGCTTCACCCTCGTCCATGTCCTGAGCCGCGAGGAACAGGACGTCCCGCTGCTGAACGGGCGGGTGGACGCGGAGAAGATCGCGCGGCTGGCAGGGTCTGGCGTGATCGACCCTGCCGGGGCCGATGGTGTCTTTCTCTGCGGTCCGGGCGAGATGATCGACGCGGTCGAGGCGGCTTGCCTGTCCCTGGGCGTCGCCCCGGAGAAGATCCACCACGAACGGTTCTTCATGGCGGGCGAGGCCCCTGCGCGCGCCCCGCGCTCGCCCGAGGCCGAGGCGGCAGCGGCGGACGGCGTGACGGTGGATATCCTGCTCGACGGCGCGACGCGCCGCATCACCATGGCGGCGGGCGACGCCAGCGTTCTGGACGCGGGCGAACGGCAGGGGGTGGAGCTGCCCTATTCCTGCCGCGGGGGCATGTGCTGCACCTGTCGCTGCCGCGTGACCGAGGGGCGGGCCGAGATGGCCGTGAACTACTCGCTCGAGCCATGGGAACTGGAGGCGGGCTTTGTCCTCGCCTGCCAGGCGCGGCCCCTGACCGGGCGGCTGACCCTCGATTTCGACGCCGCCTGACGGCCGAGGGGACCGAGCCGCCCATGCGGGCTACAGCAGGTCTTCCTCCTCGTCGGTGATGTCCATGCCGATGGCCTCGGCCCCGGCTTCGAGGTGGTCGGCGAAATGCGGGCTGCCGAGCAGGTAATCGGCCGTCGGCGTCGTCGCCTCGGCCTGCGCGGTGGCCACGGCCTCGGCCCAATCCTCGGGCTCGAAACTGCCGCGCCCGATCCAGTAGATCGCCGTCAGCTCGGCCTGTTCGTCGTCGTTCATCTGCCCGATGAAGGCCCTGAGCTCTCCCTCGGCGCGTTCGATCTCGTGGCCCATCAGGATCACCTGCGCCACTTTCCTGACCGAGATTTCCATGCCCTGTTCCTCCTCGCGCATCTGGTTCAACGACCACAGTAGCACAGGACAGGGCCGCCCCCGTCATTGATCGACGTCAACTCAGCGGCGGAAGAAGATCGCCTCGTAAAGCCCCGTCGGCAGGAAGCGCGAGAACCGGAAGAGCAGGCCGAAGCCGAAGGGAAAGGCCTTGTGGAAGCTGTCGGTGTTCATCTGGTCGAAGACATGCTGCGCGGCCTCGTCGGGGGACATGATGAAGGGCTTGGAATGGGGGTTGTCGTCCTGCATCCGGGTCTGGATGTAGCCGGGGTTCGACAACTGCACGAGAACGCCCGTATGCCGCAGGTCGCCGTGCATCGACTCGGCCAGCGCCATCAGCCCGGCCTTGGAGGCCGAATAGCCGATGGAGCCCGGCAGGCCGCGATAGGCCGAGAGCGAGCCGATCATCATGATATGGCCCGCGTCCCGCGCGACCATGCCGCCGATCACCTGCCCGATGACGCGGGCGGCCCCCGTCAGGTTCACGTCGAACATCTGCTCCACGCGGTCGGCATCCCATTCGGTCGCCTTGATCAGCGTGGCGAGCCCGGCAAGGAAGACCAGCCCGTCGATCTCGCCCACCTCCTTGGCCGCTTCCTCGACGCTGTCGCGGTCGGCGATGTCCATCGGCACCACATGGGTGCGCCCAGGCAGCTCGGCGGCCAGTTCGCGCAGCCGGTCGCCAGACCGCGCCGAAAGGATCAGCTCCGCGCCCGCGCGGCTCATCTTCATCGCCAGCGCGCGGCCCAACCCCTCGGAGGCGCCCACCAGCCAATACCGTTTTCCGCTCCACTCGCGCATGTCGTCTCCTTTTCAACTCGTCTCGGGGTGCCCGCCATCCGGCAGCGGCGTCGTCGCCAGCACCGCCATCGCGCCCAGTTTCAGGACGCAGGGCACCAAGGCATAGAGATAGGTCAGCAGGTCCAGCGCGCCCTGCGTGTTTTCGCCGCCCGAGGTGAAACCCGCCGCATCGAGCGCCGGAAGCAGAACAACGGCCGCCAGCGCCAGCGAGGCTTTCGAGACGAAGGCCCAGAGGCCGAAGGCCGCGCCGGCCTCAGGCGCGACGGTCTCCATCCGCCGCGCGAAGAGCGCGGGGAGAAGGGCGAAATCGGCCCCAAGCGCCGCGCCGGAGGCGAGGCAGATCAGCGCGAAGGCCGTCGTGTCGCCGGGGCCGAGCGTCAGGACCAGCGAGAAGGAGGCGATGGCCAGCGCCATGGCCGCCAGCAGCATGGGGCGCGGGCCGAAGCGGCGGGCAAGCTTCGTCCAGAGCGGCGCGGTTCCCGCGGCGGCGAGGAAGAACAGCAGCAGCAGCGGCCCCTCCCACCCCGGCGCGTCGAGCACGCTTTCGACGTAGAAGAGGAACAGCGTGGAGGACACCGCGACCGGCGCCGCGTTCATCAGCGCGACCAGCAGAAGCCGCCGCGCGATGGCGTCCGACAGGACCGTGCGGAAGCCCGAGGTGCCCACCGCGCCCTCTGCCGTCCATTCACGGCGCATGAGCAAGAGCGCCAGCGCGCAGACCAGCGCGAAGCCGAGCGCGAAATTGCCGTAGGGGTCGCCCGTCACGTCCAGCGCCGCAGGGGCGACCGCGGCGACGCAGACCCCCAGAAGCGCGCCTGTCTCGCGCCATGCGGCAAGGTTGAGGTAGCCCTGTTCGCCCAGCCGCGGGGCGGCGGCGACGCCTTGGGCATACATGCAGATCGTGAGAAACGAGAAGGCCGAGAAGAGCCCGGTCATCATCAGCGCGAACCACCACAAGGGCGCGATGGGCGGCTCCACCGCGAAAAGCCCCAGCATCGAGCCCGCCAGCACCGCCACCCCGACCGCCACGGCCAGCCCGCGCCTTGCGCGCAGCCGTTGCGCCAGCCAGCCCAGCGCCGGGTCCTGCACGACGTCGAACAGGCGCAGGACGAACAACACGCCGGCCAGAGCGGTCAGGCCGACGCCGAAGTCGTCGACATAGACCTTGGGCGCGTGGATGTAGATGGGCAGCCCCGCCGCGGCGAGCATCGCGGCAAAGACCGCGTAGCCGGGGCGGGAAGGCGCTAGTGCCATGTCAGGAGATTTCTTGCTCCGGCGGCGCGGGCCGCACGCGGTAGGGCGCGCCCTTCCACCACAGTTTCAGCGCCTGCCAGTGGATCAGCGCCAGCACCCGGCGCGCGCCCAGCGGGCGGCGGAAGGCGGATGTGACGATCCCCAGCGCGGTCAACGGCGCGCGTTTGCCGGTCAGCGTGGCCAGAACGCCCTCGTTGCCCGTGGCGTAGTCGATCCAGACGCCAACGCGATCACTGCGGATGTCGAAGCGGAAAGTGTAGCCGCCTTCGATGGGTTGGAAGGGCGAGACGTGAAAGATCTTCTGCGCCGACAGCGTATCCTCGCGCGTGATCGGGCGCTGGTCGTGATGGGCGCAGAGGTAGCTGTGCCGGTCGCCGAAGGTGTTCGTCACCTCGGCGATCACGGCGCGCAGGCGGCCCTGCCGGTCATGGGCGAGCCAGAACGAGACCGGGTTGAACACATGCCCCAGCATCCGCGGCTGGGCCAGCAGCATCAGCTTGCCGTCGGTGACCTCGGTCAGACCATGCGCGGCGAAGACCTCGCGCGCCCAGACCGCGCCGCGCCCCTCTTTCGGAGGGCCGCCGTGGTCGGCATCGTGGAGCGAGGTCAGCCCCGCCCGGTTGCGCCCGAAAAGCCACGGGGCGCGGGGGCGGTCGGCCTCGGCATCCAGCATCACGTAGTCGATGGAATAGGTGAAGGCGTTTTCCACCGCGCCCCGCCGCCCGTGAAAGGTCGAGCCCTTGATATGGTCGACAGCACTCATGCGGCGACGGGGGCCGCGTCGCGTTCGGCCATCGCCTCGACCACGTCGATGGCACTGGCATAGCCGTCTTCGTGGAAGCCGTTCTTCATCCAGGCCCCGCAGAACCACGTGTTGTTTTGCCCGTTCATCGCCCTGACCGTTCCCTGTGCCGCCAATGCAGCAAGGTCGTAGACCGGGTGACGGAATTCCGCCGTGTCATAGATCAAGCTCTCGTCGATGGGCGCGCGGCTGTTGAGCGTCACGAAAAGCGGGTCGCTTTCCGGGATCGGTTGGAGGCAGTTCATCCAGTAGGTCAGGTCGATCGGCCCACCCTCGTGCCCCTCGCGCTCGGTGTAGTTCCAGCTCGACCAGGTGACGCGCCGCTTGGGCATCGCGCGGGCGTCGGCATGCAGGACGGCGGTGTTGGGCTGGTAGCGCACGGCGCCCAGCGCGGCGCTTTCGGTCGGCGTGGGGTCGGCCAGCATGGCAAGGCTGTCGTCGGAATGGGTGGCGAAGACGACCTCGTCGAAAACCTCCCAATGCCCCTCGCGCAGGATCTCGACGCCCAGCGCGCTGCGCTTGACCGTCTCGATGGGGCTGGCCAGGCGAATGTCCACGCCCTTGGTCACCAACGCGCGTTCCAGCCGGGTGACATATTCGATGGACCCGCCCTGCACGGTATACCACTGGTGCTGCCCGGTGGCCTGCAACAGGTGGTGGTTGCGGAAGAACCGCACCAGCGCCTGCGCGGGGAAATCCATGATCTCTTCCTTGGGCGTGGACCAGATCGCGCCCGAGATCGGCGTCAGGTAGTAGTCGCGGAACCAGCGGCCCATGCCCATGTCGTCCATCAACTCGCCCAAGGTGACCGAGCTGTCGGTCGCCACGCTTTCGGCGCGGGCGTTGAAGGTCATCAGGTCGCGCACCATCCGCAGGAAACCCGGATTGGCGAGGTTGCGCTTCTGCGCGAACAAGGCCTGCAGGCTGCGCAGACCGTATTCGATCCGGCCATTGCCGATGGAAGCGGCAAAGCTCATGTCCGACTTGGCGACGGGAACGTCCAGCGCCTCGAACAGCTTGACGAGATTGGGGTAGTTCACGCGGTTGAACACGATGAAGCCGGTATCGACCGGCTGGTCGCCCCGCTTGCCCGCCACGACGGTGCGCGCATGGCCGCCAAGGCGCGGCTCGGCCTCGAACAGGGTGACGGAATGGGCATCGGCCAGGTGGTAGGCGGCCCCCATCCCCGAGATCCCGGCCCCGATCACGGCGATACGTTTCGGCGCGGCGGCCGGCTGTTCGAATGGCATGCGTCTTTCCCTTGGAACGTCTTCTGGCAAGTCCTGAGGGTTACGCGCCTCAAACCTTCCCAGATCAAAGAATTTATTTTTGATCCGGTCTAGGGGGAATCCCGTAACCCGGCTATGCTGTCACCGAACGACCACGCTGAGCAGACAGCTGACGCCTTGCAGGGGAACTTGCCGGACCCCATGATGCCGCGTCGGCAAGAAAGGCGTGCCAAGACCGTGACGGTGATGGACAAGACCGAAGCGCATTGGGTGGCGAGGATCGTCAGCATTGCGCAACACCAGGATCAGAAGGCCTTTGCCGAGGTGTTCAGACACTTCGCGCCTCGGGTGAAGGCCTTCCTCATCAAGTCGGGGGCCGATCAAGGCCTTGCGGAGGAGTGCATGCAGGACGTGATGGCCACGCTCTGGCACAAGGCGCATATGTATGACCCGTCGCGGGCCTCGGTTGCGACGTGGATCTTCACGATTGCGCGCAATCGCAAGATCGACCTGCTGCGCCGCTACGCCCGCCCCGAGCCCGAAGACCTGCCCTGGGGCCCCGAGCAGGAGCCGGACCAGGCCGATGTCATCGCGCTGCACCAGGAATCGACGAAACTGGCGGATGCGATCCGCAAACTCCCTCCGAAACAGAGGGAACTCATCGAACGTGCCTATTTCGGCGACCTCACGCACAGTGAAATCGCGGCCGAAACCGGATTGCCCCTTGGCACGATCAAGTCCCGCATTAGGTTGGCGTTGGAAAGGTTGCGCCACGCAATGAGTTGAGGAGACCCGATGACCGCAATTCGTCATCACATCCCGGATGATCTGCTGATGGGCTACGCCGCAGGTGCCCTGCCGCAGGCGTTCGATCTCGTCGTGGCGACGCATGTCTCGCTCAGCGATGACGCGCGCGCGCGCCTTGCCGGTTTCGAAGAGGTCGGCGGCGCCGTCCTGTCCGAGCTCGAGGAATGCGAGATCGGCGAGGACAGCCTGGAACAGACGCTGGCCAAGATCGCCGGAATGGCACCGACGCCCAAGATGAAGCCGTCGAACGGCGTGTTCCCCAAGCCGCTGCGCGAGATCGTGGGCGGTGACGAGGATGCCGTGAAATGGAAAAGCCTCGGCATGGGGGCCAAGCAGGCCGTTCTGTGTTCCGAGGATGGGGTGACCGCGCGGCTTCTCTACATCCCCGCCGGGCAGGCGATGCCGCAGCACGGGCACAACGGGATGGAGATGACGCTGGTCCTCAAGGGCGCATTCCGCGACGAAGACGGCGTCTATGCCCGCGGCGACATCGAGGTCGCCAACCAGGAGGTCGACCACCAGCCGGTCGCCGAGCCGGGCGAGGATTGTATCTGCCTGATCGCCACCGACGCCAAGCTGCGCTTCCAGGGCCTGCTGCCGCGCATCGCGCAGCCCTTCATCGGGATCTGATCCGGCCTTTGCCGTTCTGCTGACTGGCCCGCTTCGGCGGGTCTTTTGCGTTGGCCCGCGCCGCCCTCTCGTTGCATTTTCAACGGTCCTGTGGCATGTCGGCCCCGACCCGCAGGAGAGACCGCGATGACCGAGCAAAGCACCCCCCGCCCGATGATCCAGGCGCCTTCGCTGCCCGGCCCGCACGAGGGCTACATGCCGGGCTTCGCCAATGATTTCGAGACCGAGGCGCTGCCGGGTGCGCTGCCGCAGGGGATGAATTCACCGCAGAAATGCAACTACGGCCTTTACGGCGAACAACTGTCCGGCACCGCCTTCACCGCCAACCCGCCCGAGCGGACCTGGACCTATCGCATCCGCCCCTCGGTCAAGCATTCGGCGCGCTACGCCAAGGTCGAGCTACCCTACTGGAAATCCGCGCCCAACGTGGACCCCGATGTCATCAGCCTCGGGCAATACCGCTGGGACCCGGTGCCGCTGGCCGACACACCGCTGACATGGCTGACGGGCATGCGCACCATGACCACGGCGGGCGACGTGAACACGCAGGTGGGGATGGCCGCGCATGTCTACCTCGTGACCGCTTCGATGGTGGATGACTATTTCTACTCCGCCGACAGCGAGCTTCTCGTCGTCCCGCAGGAGGGGCGGCTGCGCTTCTGCACCGAGCTGGGCATCATCGACTTGCAACCGCAGGAAATCGCCATCCTCCCCCGTGGCCTCGTCTACCGCGTCGAGGTGCTGGAGGGGCCTTGCCGCGGCTTTGTCTGCGAGAATTACGGGCAGAAGTTCGAGCTTCCGGGGCGTGGACCCATCGGGGCCAACTGCCTTGCCAATCCGCGCGACTTCAAGGCGCCCGTCGCCGCCTACGAGGACCGCGAGGTGCCCTCGCGCCTGACGATCAAGTGGTGCGGGCAGTTCCATGTGACCGAGATCGGGCAAAGCCCGCTCGACGTGGTGGCCTGGCACGGCAATTACGCGCCCTACAAGTATGACCTGACGACCTATTGCCCGGTCGGCGCGATCCTGTTCGATCATCCCGACCCGTCGATCTTCACCGTCCTGACCGCCCCCTCGGGGGTGCCGGGCACCGCGAACATCGACTTCGTGCTGTTCCGCGAACGCTGGCTGGTGGCCGAGGATACCTTCCGCCCGCCGTGGTATCACAAGAACATCATGTCCGAGCTGATGGGCAACATCTACGGCCAGTATGACGCCAAGCCGCGGGGCTTCGTGCCGGGCGGCATGTCGCTTCACAACATGATGCTGCCGCACGGCCCCGACCGCGACGCCTTCGAGGGCGCCTCGAACGCGGAGTTGAAGCCCCACAAGCTCGACAACACCATGTCCTTCATGTTCGAGACCCGCTTTCCCCAGCACCTGACCGCCTTCGCCGCCAAGGAAGCACCCCTGCAGGACGATTACATCGACTGCTGGGACAGCCTCGAAAAGAAGTTCGACGGCACGCCGGGGCGCAAGTGAGCGACCGGTTCGGCCCCACCCGCGGCGAGATCAAGCTGCGCCTCGCCATCAGCCTTGCGGGTCTGGCCCTGCTGATCGGGGCCTATGCGTTCAACGGGATCGGCGGCATTGCGTCGCTGGAAATCGGGATCATCGGGACTGCCTTCTTCGGCGGCTCGGCCTTATGGTGTCTGCACAAGTTGACACGAAAGGACGACCCATGAGCACCGGGCAGATCATCCAGACCGTCCTGATGGGCCTTGTCTTCGTCGCATGGGCGGCGCTGATGCTGCGGGCCGTGGCGCTGTGGCGCAGCCGCGCGCATGAGGCGGGCGGCGGTGTGCCGCGCCAGATCGGCCAATGGCTGCGCGCGCCCGAGGACAAGTCCGAACGCAGCACGCTGATGTTCCTCAGCGTGGTGTTGCTGGTGATGGTCGGAACGACGCTGACGCTGGGTTAGAGCATGTTGCGCAAAAGTGGGAACCGGTTTTGCGCTCCTCGAACATGCGAAATCAAATGGTTAGAGTGGGTCGCGTGAATGCGAATGAACGCGACCCGCTCTAGGCCGCGCTCGCCGCCGCCTCGCGGCGCAGGAAGGCAGGCTTGCCCGGCGCGCTGAGATCGGGGGCGTATTCATAGCCGCCCAGGTCGAAATCGAGGATCGCCGCGGGATCGGTCAAGCGCCGCTCGATGATGAAACGCGCCATCGCGCCGCGGGCCTTCTTGGCGTAGAAGCTGACGATCTTGGGGCCGCCCGGCTTGTCCTCGAGGAACTGGGGCGTGATCACGTCAAGCGTCAGCGCCTCGGCATCCACCGCCGAGAAATACTCGACCGAGGCGCAGTTGATCAGCGTCTCGGCGCCCAGCCGCGCCGCCTCGTCGTTCAGCGCGCGGGCCAGCCGGTCGCCCCAATAGGCATACAGGTTGGTCCCCTTAGCGGTCTTCAACCGGCTGCCCATTTCCAGCCGGTATTGCTGGATCGCATCCAGCGGGCGCAGGATGCCGTAAAGCCCCGACAGGATGCGCAGCCGCTCCTGCGCAAAGCGCATGTCCTCGGCATCGAGGCTGGCGGCCTCGAGCCCCTGGTAGGTGTCGCCGGCAAAGGCCAGCGCGGCGGGGCGGACATCGTCCTGCGTCTCTTCGAAGCGTTGGAACCGCTCGGCGTTCAGCTTGGCGAGGGTCGGCGAGATATCCATGAGCTTGCCCAGCTCCGCCTCGCTCAACCCGCGCGCGGTGCGCGCCAGGGCCACGGCATCGCCGCCGAAGGCGGGGGCGGTCATCTCGACGTCACGCTCGGACCAGTCGAGGCGCTTGGCGGGCGAGATCACGGTCAGCATGGCGGCTCCTTTACGCGCGGCAGTCGGTCCGACAGGTAGCGCCGCCCGGCGCATGGGGCAACCCGACCGCACGCGCCGCACGCATCGCTTGAGATTGCGCGCGCGCCGTTCCACACTCGGCCAGACCCAGACGCCGGACCGAACCTTGACCGACCACCGATCCCCCCTCCCCAAGCCGGAGAGCCGCTCCCGGCTGCCAACCGCCGCCCTTGTCATCATCGCCGCGGCCGTGGTGCTGTTCCTGCTGGTGCAGGCGCGGTTCATGCTGACCTCGCTGGCGGTGGCGATCATCGTCTTCAGCCTGACCAGCGATGCCATCGGCTTCATCTCGCGGATCAAGGCCGGACCGCTGGGCATTCCCAACTGGCTGGCGAGCCTTGCCGCCGTGCTGCTGATCTCGACCGGGCTTTTCATGCTCAGTTCGCTGATCCTGTCCCAGATCAACACGGTCCTCTCGACGACGCTCACCTATACCGAGCGCGCGCCCGCCGCGGTGGCCGACCTTTTCGCCTGGATGGGCCCCGAGGTGGAAACCGCCATCGCCAACGCGATCCGCAGCGTCGATGTCTCGGGCTACATGCGCGCCATGGCGGGGCAGGCGGGCGGGCTGATGCAGGGGACGGTTCTGGTGATCCTCTTCGTCGGTTTCCTCTTCGCGGAACGGCTCTGGTTCGACGTGAAGCTGACCAGCCTGATGGGCGGCGATCCCGAACGGGCCGCCCATGCCCAGCGCATCATCGGCACGATCATGCACCGGGTGAACTACTACCTGCTGGTCAAGACCGTGGTCAGCGCGATCACCGGGCTGATGGTCTACGGCGTGGCGCTGATCTTCGGGCTGGAGCTGGCCGTGGCGATCGGGGTCATCACCTTCGTTCTGAACTACATTCCCAACGTGGGCTCCATCGTGGCGACCGTGCTGGCGACCTTGGTGACCTATGTGCAACTGGGCGAGCCGGGGCCGACGCTGGGCTTTTTCCTTGCCGTGGGGCTGATCCAGTTCGTCAACGGCAATGTCATCGACCCCTGGCTCATGGGCCGCGCGCTGCGGCTGTCGACCTTCGGGATCATCGTGGCGCTGGCCTTCTGGGGGTCGGTCTGGGGCATTGCGGGGATGTTCCTGTCGGTGCCGATCATGGTGGCCACGATGATCGTGTGCAGCCATGCGCCGGGGCTGCGGTCGGTGGCCGTCCTGCTCTCGCGCGAGGGGTTGCCGGACCTCGACACCGACAGGACACGGCCGCTCGGCCCGGCCAAGATCATCGGAGAGGCCGCCACGCAGGAAGCACGCCGCCGCCGGGGTTAACCGGCCTCGCGCAGAACCTCGAGGAACGCATCGCCGAAGCGTTCCGCGTGGCGTTCCCCCAGAAGCCGCGTCAGCGACGACAGGTCGCCCGGCTTTGCCTCGGCGATCCTGGCGATCTGCGACGAGGAACAGGTCATCGGCTTGTCCGTCCCCGTCTCGCCCCGCGCAAGGTCGGCCTGCACGGCAAGCAGCCGGTCGTAAAGCGCGCCCGCGTCGCGGCCCGCCAGCCTGCGGCGGGCGGGGTGCTGATCCTCGGGCTGGTCGCCGGTGATGACCGACAGGAAGGCCGCGCCGTATTTCTCGAGCTTGGTCGCCCCCACGCCGCCGATGCGCGCCATGGCGTCGAGCGTTGCGGGCCGCGTCTCGGCCATCTCGATCAGGGTCTTGTCGGTGAAGATGACATAGGCCGGCACCTTGGCGGCTTCGGCCAGCGCGCGGCGCTTGGCCTTGAGCGCCGAGAGAAGCGGCGCGTCCTCTTCGCTGACCAGCATCTTCACCTGCGGGCGGCGCGGGGCCTTGGCGATGGTGTCGCGGCGCAGCGTGATCTCGGCCTCGCCGCGCAGGATGGGGCGCGCGGCCTCGGTCATCCTGAGCGCGCCATGCCGCGCCGGATCGGGGCGGACGAGGTCATGGGCCGCCATCTGCCGGAACACCGCCTGCCAGCCGCGCTTGTCGAACTCGGTGCCGACGCCATAGGTCGGCAGGCGGTCATGGCCGCGCTGGCGGATGCGGTCGGTTTCGGTCCCCGTGAGAATGTCGATGAGATGCCCCGCACCGAAGCTTTCGCCGGTGCGCAGGATCGCCGACAGCGCCTTGCGCACCGGCGTCGTGGCATCGAACACATCGGGCGGATTGGCGCAAAGGTCGCAATTCCCGCAAGGTTCCGCCTGCTCGCCGAAATACCCAAGCAGCACCTTCCGCCGGCACCCCAACGCCTCGGCCAGGCCCAACAGCGCGTTCAGACGTGCATGATCGGCTTCCTTCCGCTCGGGCGGCGCGAGGCCCTCGTCGATCTGGCTCCGGCGGAAACGGATATCGTCCGGCCCGAACAGCGTCATCGTGTCGGCGGGCGCACCGTCGCGGCCCGCGCGGCCGATCTCCTGGTAATAGCCTTCGATCGACTTGGGCAGGTCGGCATGGGCGACCCAGCGGATATCGGGCTTGTCCACGCCCATGCCGAAGGCGATGGTCGCCACGACGATCAGCCCGTCCTCGCTGGCGAAACGCCCCTCGACGATGCGGCGATCCTCGGCCTCCATCCCGCCGTGGTAATGGCAGGCGGTGTGCCCCGCCTCGCGCAGCGCTTGAGCCAGCGTTTCGGTCTTGGCTCGGGTGCCGCAATAGACGATGCCGGACTGCCCCTTGCGGGCGGCGGCGAAGGACAGGATCTGTTGCCGCGGGTTCTGCTTGACCTCGAAGGCGAGCGACAGGTTCGGCCGGTCGAAGCCGCGCAGGAAGCTTTCGGGCGGCTCCCCGTCGAACAGGCGTTCCACGATCTCGGCCCGCGTCTCGGCATCGGCGGTCGCGGTGAAGGCGGCCAGCGGCACGCCGAGGTCGCGGCGCAGCGCGCCGATGCGCAGGTAATCGGGGCGGAAGTCATGGCCCCACTGGCTGACGCAATGCGCCTCGTCCACGGCGATGAGCGACACACCCGCGCGCTTCAGCATCCGCTCGGTGCCCGAGGCCGCCAGCCGTTCCGGCGCGATGTAGAGCAGCTTGAGCGTGCCCGCCTCCAGCGCCTCCCAGACGGCATCGGTTTCCTCGGGCGTATTGCCACTGGTCAGCGCCCCCGCGACCACGCCCGCCTCGCGCAGGCCCCGCACCTGGTCGCGCATCAGCGCGATGAGCGGCGAGATCACCACCGTCACCCCCTCGCGCATCAGCGCGGGCAGCTGGAAGCAGAGCGATTTGCCCCCACCCGTCGGCATGATCGCCAGCACGTTGCGACCCGTCGCCACCGCCTCGACGATCTCGGCCTGGCCGGGGCGAAAGGCCGAAAATCCGAAGACGGAGGATAAAAGCGTCGTCGCGTCCTGCATGGGGGCCTGTCGATCTCTCGTTTTTTGCTCGATTTTTGTGGACTCTCCCATGTTGAAGAGCCGTTAACAAGACGTCGGACGCCAGATCGGGGGGCGGGTGCCCCGGCATTCACAAGATATTCCCCCTGCCCCCATCCATTGCAGCGTCACGCTGACCCATTACATGCCCTGTCCAGGGTCGCTAAACGGCGACCTGACCGATCTTTCGCGAGCAAGGAGGGCAAAGATGACCCTTGCGAAGACCCTGACGGCAACCCTTTTCGGGATCACGCTGGCCACCGCCGCAGCCGCGCAGCAGGCCGAACCGGAGGTGACGCTGCGCTTTCAGCATTTCGTCTCGCCCGCCTCCGCCAACCCCACGCATTTCATGCAGCCCTGGGCCGACGCGATCGAGGAACAATCGGGCGGCCGCATCGCGGTCGAGATCTTCCCCTTCATGCAGCTCGGCGGCGCGGCCCCCGATCAATACGACCTGATCCGCGACGGCGTGATCGACGGCGGCTGGGTCATCCCCGGCTACCAGGCGGGCCGCTTCCCCGAGGCCGAGGCGCTGGAGCTGCCCTTCATGACGACGAAATCGGCCGAGGAAGCCAGCCGCGCGGCATGGGCCTTCACGCAGGATCACCTGATGGACGATTTCGCCGACGTCCATGTCGTCGCCGTCCACATGCACGGGCGCGGGTTGATCCACCTGCAGGCCCCGCCGATCGCGGCGCTGGAGGATTTCAACGGTCTGCGCCTGCGCGGCCCGTCCCGCGCCACCACCCTTCTGCTGGAGCGGCTTGGCGCGACGCCTGTCGGCATGCCCGTCCCCGCCTTCCCCGAGGCGCTGTCGCGCGGGGTGGTCGATGGCGGCGTGATCACATGGGAACAGGCCCCGTCGCTGCGGCTGGACGAGCTGACCGAAAGCCACACCGACGTGGCGGGCGATCATTCGCTCTACAACCTCTATTTCCTCTGGGCGATGAACCGCGACAGCTACGAGGGGCTGCCCCCCGACCTGCGCGCGGTGATCGACGCGAACTCCGGGCTGATGGCCTCGGCCTGGGCGGGCCGGGCGCATGACATCGGCGATGCCGCGGGGCGGCTTGCGATGGAAGAGGCGGGCAACACGATTGCCGAGATGTCGCCCGAGCTGACCGCCGAGATCGCGGCGCTGGGGGATCAGGTCATCGCCGACTGGATCCTTGAGGCCAACGCCCGCGGCCTGGACGGCGCAGCCCTGGTCGAGGCCGCCCGCGCGGCGGTCGAAGCCGAGACCGGCAGCGCGCCGGGGCCCTACACCGACTGAGCCGGGGCCAGCCCGATATGGGGGGCGACGGCATCCATATGCCGGATGATCGTCGCGCCCTCGGCGGTCAGGCGATCCTCGTGCCCCTCGGGCACATAGCCAAGGCAGGCCATCCCGGCGCGGCGGGCGGCAATCGCGCCGCGGGGGCTGTCCTCGATGACAAGGCAGCGTGACGGATCGGCCCCGTTCCGGGACGCCGCGATCAGGAACAGGTCGGGGTCCGGTTTCGACACGCCCAGCGCATGGGCCGAGTAGCGCCGCCCCTCCAGCCGCGCGGCAAGCCCGGTTGCGCCAAGGGTGATGTCCATCTTCTCGTCACTGCCGTTCGAGGCGACGCAATAGGGGATGCCAGCGGCATCCAGCGCGTCGAGCAGCGCGGGGATGCCCGCGATCACATCGACGCCCTGGCGCAGGGCGGCATAGGTTTCGGCATTTACGCGGTCGATCCAGTCCGCGGGCAGGTCTGCCCCCATCACGCGGGCGGTGTCGCGCACGCCGGAATCGCTTTTTCCAACGAATGTCGCCATGCACTCCGCCAGCGTCAGGGCCAGCCCGTGCCGCGCGAGGTTCTCGGCCAGAACGCGGTTCGAGACCGTCTCGCTGTCCACGAGAACGCCGTCACAATCGAAGATCACAAGATCGGGTCGCATCAGCTTGCCTCGTGCCGCAACAGGGTGATGACCGTGCCGCCGTAGCTGCGCTGATCCAAGAAAGTCAGGCCCGGCGGCGGCAGGGGCGGGGTGCTCTCTTCCCAGACCACCAGCGCGCCGGGCGCGATCCAGCCGCCCTGAAGCGCCGAGGCAAGCGCCCGTTCGCCCAGCCCACGCCCGTAGGGTGGATCGAGGAAGACGAGATCGAAGGCCCCGCCCTTCACCGGCCCGAGGTCGGTCGCGTCGCGGCGAAAGACCTTGGTCACGCCCTGCGCCGAACACAGCGCCACGTTCTCGCGCAGAAGCGCGCGCGCCGCCGTGCCGTCATCGACGAAGGTCACTTGCGCCGCGCCGCGGCTCAGCGCCTCGAGCCCCAGCGCGCCGGTGCCTGCGAACAGGTCCAGCACCCGCGCGCCGGTGATCGGGTCGCCGTATTTGCCGCTGGTGATGACGTTGAACAGGCTCTCGCGCACCCGGTCGGTCGTGGGGCGCAGATGCGCCGCGGCATCGCCCGCGCCGACCTCGGCCAGCTTCTTGCCCCTCAGACGCCCCGCTACGATCCGCACGCGCGCCTAGCCTTTCAGAAGCGGCTTCAGATCCGCCTCCGCATCGCCCACCATCTCGGGCGCGGGGGATTTGCCCGCCTCGATCAGGCGCTTGCCGATCATGTAACCGCGCGGGTCGTTCATCGCGTCGACGGCCAGCAGCGTCGCGCCCTTGTAATACCAATGCGACCGCGCCGCGCCGCCGTCGCGGATCACCACCCGGTCATAGCCGGTGTTCAGCCCGGCGATCTGAAGCTTCACGTCGTATTGGTCGGACCAGAACCACGGCTGCGGGACATACTCCGCGCCCGCGCCGAGGATGTTCTTCGCCACCGCCTCGGCCTGGTCGATGGCGTTCTGCACGCTTTCCAGCCGGATGCGGTCACCCCTGTAGGGGAAACAGGCGCAATCGCCCGCGGCCCAGATCGCCGGGTCGCTGGTGCGGCCCTGCGCGTCGACTGCGATGCCGTTCTCGACCGTCAGCCCCGCGGCCTCGGCCAGCGTGGTGGCGGGCGTGATGCCGATGCCGACGATCACCATGTCGAAAGGATGCTCGGTCGCGTCCGAGAAGATCGCGCCAGTGACCCGGCCATCGACGCCGACCAGCGTGGTCAGGCCGACGCCTTCGCGGATGTCGACATTGTGCGACCGGTGGAGCGCGCGGAAATACTCCGAGGTCTCGGGCGCCGCGACGCGCTGCAGGATGCGGTCGCCCATCTCGACAAGCGTCACCTCCATCCCCCGCTTGCGGGCGACCGCGGCGGCCTCCAGCCCGATGTAGCCGCCCCCCACGATCAGCGCGCGGCGGCCCGGCTGCATCCCCGGTTCCATCGCGTCCACGTCCCGCAGCGTGCGGACGGTGTGGACCCCGTCAAGGTCGCCGCCGATGGAGCCGGGCAAGCGCCGCGGGACCGAGCCCGTGGCCAGCACCAGCGCGTCATAGGGGTAGGCGGCATCGCCCGCCATGACCTGACGGCCTTCGCGGTCGATCCCGGTGACGCGGGTCTCGAGCACCAGCTCGATCTCGTTCTCGGCGTAGTAGCTTTCGGGCCGGAGGTAGAGACGCTCCAACGCCATCTCGCCCAGAAGGTAGCCCTTGGACAAAGGCGGGCGCTGATAGGGCGGCGCGTGTTCCTCGCCGATGAGCGTGATCTTGCCCGCGAACCCCTCGGACCGCAGTTTCACCACGCAGGCCGCGCCTGCCTGTCCGGCCCCGATCACGACAATCTTCTCCATCGCCCTCACCTTTCGCGTTGGCCGCCTGTCGCGCGGACCCTATATGGCGGGCGAACGGATACACAAGCGAAGGGGACCCCCAAGATGACCATTTCCGTCGGCGACACGCTGCCCGATGCCACGCTCCTGATCTTCGGTGCCGAAGGCCCCGAGGGCGTGAAGATGAGCGACAAGCTGAAGGGCCGCAAGGTCGTGATCTTCGGCCTGCCCGGTGCCTACACGCGGACCTGTTCCGCGGCGCATGTCCCCAGCTTCATCCGCACCAAGGGCGATTTCGACGCCAAGGGCGTGGACGAGATCATCTGCGTATCGGTCAACGACCCCTTCGTCATGGCCGCCTGGGCCAAGGACACCGGCGCAGCCGAGGCCGGTCTGACCTTCCTCGGCGACGCGGGCGCGGAATTCACCAAGGCCATCGGCATGAACTGGACGGCGGAACCGGCGGGGTTCTACGACCGCTCGCGCCGCTACGCGATGTATGCCGAGGACGGCGTCGTGAAGGTGCTGAACGTCGAGGAAGGGCCGGGCGCCTGCGACATCTCGGCCGGCGAGACGCTGCTCGAGCAGATCTGAGCCAAGGGCTATTCGCCCGAGAGGGTGCGAAGCGTCTCGAGAAATCCTGTCGCTTCGCCCGTCTCGAGATAGGTCTGCGCCGCGATCACCATCTGCATCTGCTTGGCGAGATAGGCGAGGCGGCGGTGGTCCGCCTCGATCTGCCTGGCGATGATGTCGGTGTCGATGGACTCGATCTCGGCGAGGGTCTTCCTGATCTCGGTCACGGTCTTCTCGTTGGCGATCCCCTTGGCGTCGAGATGCGCGCGGATCGCTCCAAGGCTCTTGGTGAGGATCGCGCGCCCCTCCTCCCTCACCGTGGTGCCCTCTTCGTCATTGGCAATCGTGTCGAGGATGCGGTCGATCATGCCCGCCGCCCGACGCGCCAGCGCATGCGCGGCCCCGTTGCCTTCGACGGCGGGAAGCGTCTCCGACGGGTCGATCCGGACGGGAAGGTTGCTGCCCTCCGGCAATAGCGCCTCGGCGCGGCGGGCAGCGACGAAGGTGCGCACGATGACACGCGAGGCGGCAATCGCGGCCTGGGTCCGCAGCAGGGTCGCCGCCATCACCACACCATGTTCGGTGAAGGCCCAAGGGGCCGTTCGTCGGCCGCCGTGACCGCTTGAAATCACGTTCTGTGATTTCAAGTCCTCCCACTCCGCGGTGGTCAGCTGAAAGGCGAAATCCTCCGAAAACCGGTCGATGTTGCGACGGATCGTCTGGTTGAACGGGCCGGTCTTCGTTCCGAACCGCTCGGCGATGTCACTGTCGAGGGCGACCGGATAGCCGCGAAGCTGGTAGACGGGAATCGACGGCTGGGCGGACACGCGGGGCACCCTGAACTTGAAAACACAATTTGTGATTCCAAGAAGCCGAAGCCTCAAAGACCTGTCAAGAAACCCTATCCCGCCAGCCGGTCCATCTTGGACGCCAGCGCCACGTCGAGGTTGCTGAGGCCGCCCACGTCATGGGTGGCCAGCGTCACCTCGACCGTCTTGTAGACGTTGAACCACTCGGGGTGGTGGTTCATCTGCTCGGCCACCAGCGCCACCCGCGTCATCCAGCCGAAAGCTTCGTTGAAATCGCCGAAGACGAACCGCTTGGTGATCGCCTCGCGCCCGTCGACCATCGCCCAGCCATGCTCGGCCAGTGCCGCGACGGCCTTGTCGAGGTCCGCCCCTTCCAGCTTCTGCGCTTGCATCAGTCCTGCTCCTCCAGTTGGGTCCGTTTGAAGGGCCCGTAGCCCGTCATCACCTCGATCTCTTCGTCAATCGCCTCGCGCTCGGCCTCGAGGTAGCGCGCGATAGCCTCGGCGAAGCCCGCGTCGCGGACCCAGTGCAGCGAATGGGTCTGCACCGGCATGTAGCCGCGCGCGAGCTTGTGCATCCCCTGCGCCCCCGCTTCCACGCGGGAAAGTCCTTGGGCGATGGCGAAGTCGATGGCCTGGTAATAGCACAGTTCGAAATGCAGGCAGGGGTGATGCTCGGTGCAGCCCCAGTAGCGGCCGTAGAGCACGTCGCGCCCGATGAAATTCAGCGCGCCTGCCACGGGCCGCCCGTCGCGCAGCGCCAGAACCAGAAGCATGTCGTCGCGCAGCCGGTCCTGCGCGAGGTCAAAGAAGGATCGCGTGAGATAGGGCTGCCCCCATTTCCGCGCGCCGGTGTCCTGGTAGAAGACCCAGAAGGCATCCCAATGCTCGGGCCTGATCTGGTCACCGGTCAGCGCGACGATCTCGCCGCCGAAGCCCTGCGCCTCGGCGCGTTCCTTGCGGATGTTCTTGCGCTTGCGCGAACTGAGCGAGGCGAGGAAGCCGTCGAAATCGGCGTAGCCGTCGTTTTCCCAGTGGAACTGCTGGCTGGCGCGGGCCATCAGGCCCATCTGCGCGCCGGCCTCGGCCTCCTCCTCGGTGCAGAAGGTGACGTGCAGCGAACTCAGGTCGTTCTCGTCGGCGAGCTGCACGGCGCCTTGCACCAGCGCCGCGATCCCCGTCTCGCGCCAGCCGGGGCGCGTGAGGAAGCGCCGCCCGGTGGCAGGGGTGAAGGGCACGGCCATCTGCAGCTTGGGGTAATAGCGTCCGCCCGCGCGCTCGTAGGCGTGGGCCCAGTTGTGATCGAAGATGTATTCGCCCTGGCTGTGCCCCTTGGCATAAAGCGGGGCTGCGGCGATCACCTGCCCCTCGGCGCGGGCCACGATGTGCCGCGGGGCCCAGCCGGTGCCGGTGCCGACCGAGCGCGACTGTTCCAGCGCCCAAAGGAACCGGTGCGTGGTAAAGGGATCGTCGGGCCGCCCGCCTTCACCCGCCTCGGGGCAGGCGCAGGCATCCCAGTCGGCGGCGTCGATCTGCGACAGCGCCGACAGGACCTCGATCTCGATGGGCTGGCTTCCGTCCACGGGGGTGCCTCCGGCCTCTCGTTGGGGACGCCGCACCAGATGGGCCGCTCAGGCCGCGCGTCAATCCTGCGGCGGGTCGAGCGGGGGCAGGTAATCCTCGAAGGTCACGTTGTCCGCGACGCGCCGGGCCTGTGCCTCGTCCTGTGCGCTGCGGATCGTCCAGCACAGGATCGGCACGCGCTGCGCCTTCAGCTCGGCCACCCGCGGGCTGCCGAGGTCGGTCCAGTCATGGCTGATGAACCCGGCACCGACCTGCCCGAAATGCGCGATGCTGCGCAGCGCGGTGCAGGTCTCGGGCGGCAGGTGCGGCCATTGCGAGGGGATATAGCCGCAGGTCACCAGCCCGCGCGGCACATCGGGGGCAAGCTTGCGCATCTGCGCGATCATGTAGGGGTTGAAGGACATGACGGCGACATCGCCGCCGTAGCCCTCCAACTCCATCGCCAGGGCGCGCTCGAGCTCGGCCTCGGCCTGCCCCAGCCCGCCGGACTGGTCCTTGAGTTCCAGCAGCAGGGGCACGGCCCCGTCCACCATCTCCAGCACCTCCGACAGCGTCGGGATGTGATCCTCGCCGCCCCCGAGGCGCAGGTCGCCCAGCTCGCGCGCGGTCCGGCCCCGGACCGGGCCGGTCGCCTGCGTCAGCCGGTCGAGCGTGTCGTCGTGGAACACCATCGCCACGCCGTCCGAGCTGAGTTGCAGGTCCAGCTCGATGCCGTAGCCCGCCTGCATCGCCCGCCGGATCGCCGTCGGGCTGTTCTCGATCACACCACCCGCGGCATCATGCAGGGCGCGATGCGCGATGGGCCGCGCGGTGAAGGATCGAGGAAGCTCTGCCATGCTGTCGCCTCAGGCCGGATCGATCTGGAAGATGCCCTCGACCTCGACCGCGCAGCCGAAGGGCAGGGCGCCCGCGCTGACCGCCGAGCGGGCGTGCCGCCCCTTGTCGCCCAGCACCTCGACGAAGAAATCCGACGCGCCGTTCACGACCTTGGGCTGGTCGCCGAAATCGGGGGTGGAGTTGACGAAGCCGGTCAGCTTCACCACCCGCACCAGCCGGTCGAGATCGCCGCCGCAGGCGGCCTTGACCTGCGCCAGCAGGTTCATCGCGCAAAGCCGCGCGGCGGCCGCGCCGGCCTCGATCTCCATGTCCTCGCCAAGGCGGCCCTTGATCAGCGTCGACAGCCCCGCCGAGGTCATCGGCACCTGCCCCGACACGTGAACGAGGTCGCCCGCGACGGCATAGGGCACGTAATTCGCGCCCGGTGCGGGCGGCGGTGCGTCCAGCTCGATCCCGAGCTCTGCCAAACGTGCGTCGATCTCTCCGGCCATGTCGGTTTTCCTTTGCCCGAACCCAGTTGCGGCGAAAGCTAGCCGCGCGCCGGGAAAAGGAAAAGGCCCGCCGGGGCCGCAACCCTCAACTTTCGCGGAAGGCGCGGGCGAAATAGGCCGTGAAGGGCTCCAGCAGGTAGGCCAGCGGCGTGCGGTCCTCGGTGCGGATATAGGCCTCGACCGGCATGCCGGGCAGCAGTTGCCGCGGGGCAAGCCGGGCGATCTCGCCCTCCTCCAGCACGATCTCGGCCCGGTAGAAGGTCAGGCCCGACCCCTCGTCGGTGAAGACATCGGCCGAGACCTGGCTGACCTGTCCCATCAGGTCGGCCATGTTGCGCATGTCGAAGGCGGGGAAGCGCAGCGTCACCTCCTGCCCGAC
>JAOARA010000163.1 GCA_025211115.1 Roseicyclus sp.
AGGCGAACCCCGACGTGATCGTCGAGGCCCTGCCGGGCACGGGCGCGCCGAGATACCCGGCCATCCGCGCGGCGGATTACCTGCAATCGCGGCTCGACGCGACCTACAACGAGACGCGCGACCAAGGCTGAGCACCGGCAAGGCTAAGCACAGGCGCGTCAAGGCGAGCCCACCACCGCGATAACCACCGGAAGATGAATCTCGCACAGCCGCCTAAACGGCCCGGCTTCCTCACCGTTGGAGTCCCCAGCGAACAAGGAGCAACGGGAACATGTTTGAAGCAAAGCCCCCGGTGGACGGGCAGGCGGTTGGTGTCGTCGCACTCGACAAGAAGCAGGGCGAAGCCTTGTCGGATATCGCGCGCCGCGTGGGTGACCTGTCGGTCACGATCGCCTCGGTGGCCGGCGCGGTGCAGGACGTGTCCGTCCATGCCGTGCAGCAGCGTGACGGCTTCCGCGTGATCCGCGACCGCATGACCGACATGGCGGCGAACAGCGACCGGGTTCTCGACGCGGCGAACACGGCGCTCGAGGCCTCGGGCACGGCCGAGAACCGCGTGGCCGACACCACCGTGCGCCTGTCGGAGATGCTGGCACGCGTCACGCAGCTGACCGAACAGGTCAGCGCGATCAACGCCCATCTGGGCACGGTGGCCGATACGCTGGGCCGCGTGGCCAAGGTCTCGGACCATGTCGCGGGCATCGCCCGGCACACCAACCTGCTGTCGCTCAACGCGGCGGTCGAGGCCGCGCGCGCGGGCGTCCACGGGCGCGGCTTCGCCGTCGTGGCGGGCGAGGTGAAGACCCTGTCCACGCAGGCCAGCACCGCGACCGCCGAGATCGGCGAAACGGTCGAGAAACTCTCGGCCGAGCTGCACCGGGTGATGGAAGAGGTCGCCGACGCGACGCAGATCGCCGATGACCTCCGCACCAAGACGGCGACCATCGGCTCGGAGATCGAGGAACTGCCGGCAACCCTGTCGGACGTGCGCTCGAAACAGACCCTGATCAGCAGCTCGGCCCAGATCATCGGCGATGCGATCACGCAGACGCTGGGCGATGTCGGCGCGCTCAATGGCACGGTCGAGACCTCGACCGCGCATCTTTCGGCGGCATCGGACACGCTGTTGCAGATCACCGACAGCGCCGAGGCCATCACCGGCATGTCCGCCCGGCTTGGGGTCCGGACCGTTGACAGCGCCTATATCGAGGCCGTGCAGGGCGTGGCCGGGATGATCTCGCAGATGTTCGCAGAGGCGGTCGAAAAGGGGGCGATCTCGCTCGACGCGCTGTTCGACGAGAACTACCGGCCGATCCCCGGCACCGATCCGCAGCAGATGATGACGCGCTTCGTTCCCTTCACCGATGCCGTCCTGCCCGCCCTGCAAGAGCCGATGCTGGGTTTCGCCCATAACGTCGTGTTCTGCGCCGCGATCGACCGGAACGGGTTCATCCCGACCCACAACACCAAGTTCAGCCACCCGCAGCGGCCCGGCGAAACCGCGTGGAACACGGCGCATAGCCGCAACCGGCGCGTCTTCGACGACCGCGTGGGGCTTGGTGCCGCGCGCAGCACGCGCGCCTTCCTGTTGCAGGCCTATCGCCGTGACATGGGCAACGGCGAGTTCCGCATGATGAAGGACGTCTCGGCCCCGATCACCGTGATGGGGCGTCACTGGGGCGGCTTGCGGCTGGCCTATCTCGTCGAATGAGGCCGACCTACGCCGCGCCGGTGGTCTGTCGCAAGACACCGGCCGGCGGCAGCGTCGCCCCATCGAAGGCCACCGGCCCCGGCCCGTGGTTCAAGACGAACCGGGTGGTCCCCGCCTGCCGCACGCGGATGTCGGGCGGAAGGTCGATGGTGGGAACGCCCGCCTCGGCGCAGGCGCGCAGCAGCAGGTGGCGCAGAAGGTCCGGGTCGGGCCAGCCGCCGAGATAGGTCAGCTTGCCCGCGCGCATGGTCACCGGTCGCCCCTCGGCATCGCGGTCGATCACATCGGCCCCACCCTCCAGCTGTTCACGCCAGAGCGTCACATGCCCCGCGCCCTCCATGGCGACGGGCATGTCGGGGCGCAGCGTCTCGACGCGCGACACGGTCACGTCGAGGCCCGGCAGGGCGGGCGGCAGCGGCACGGGGATCGACAGGTGGGCGGTCTTGGCGTTGGTCCGCGGGCCGAGGATGACCTGTGCCTGCGTGTCTTGAAGCGCCTGCTTCAGCGCGTCGGGCAGCGTGATCAGCCCCGGCACGAGGACCAGCGCGTAACCGTCCAGCCGCGCGGTGTCAGGCGGCAGGATATCGACCGACAGCCCCAGCTTGCGCAGGCCCCGGTAGACCTCGAAGACCAGCCGGAAGTAATCGCAACCCTGCCCCTGCGGCTGCACCGCCCAGGCCCAGGCCGAGGCATAGTCGAAGACCAGCGCCACGGGCGCTTGTGCGATCTCGACCTCCTCAGCGTCGGCCAGCTCACGGGCGACCTCGGCCGCCTCGGCGAAGCCTTCGGCCTCGACGCTGTCAGGCCGCAGAAGGCCCGCGTGATACTGCTCCTGCGCAAAGGGGGCCTGGCGCCAGCGGAAATAGCTGACGCATTCCGCGCCATGGGCAAAGGCCTCCCACGTCCAAAGGCGCACCATGCCGGGCGCGGGCGCGGGGTTCGACGGCGCCCAGTTCACCGGGCCGGGCTGTTGCTCCATCACCCACCAGCGGGGTGTGTCGCCCTCGGGGAATTGCGCGGCCACGGCGCGGTAGAGATCGTGGTGAAAGGCCTGGAAATCCGGGTCGCCCTGCCGGGCGTAGTGGCGCTTGTGCTCCGGCGGCTCTTCCAGCCGATCCTCGAGAAAGCCGAGCGGGTAGCTGTCCCAGGTGGCGATCTCCATCTGGCGGCCAAGGGCGAAATGGTCGAACTCCACGATCCGGCCCATGTAGTTGTGGCTGATCGGCGCGTCGGAATGCTTGCGGATCGCGGCGACTTGCGCGGCGTTGAACCGCGCGACCTGCTCGGAGGAGAAGCGCCGGAAATCCAGCGCGTGAGCGGGGTTCGGCTCGGTCACGGTCAGGTTCGGCAGGTCGACCTGGTCGAAGCTGTCGTATTCCATCGACCAGAAGACATTGCCCCATGCCCGGTTCAACGCATCGGGCGACTGGTATCTCTGCGCCAGCCAGTCGCGGAAGGCGCGGCGCGCGGCGTCGGAATAACTGTAGATCGTGTCGTGGCAGCCGTATTCGTTGTCGGTCTGCCACGCCTCGACCCGGCTGCCGAACCGCTCGGCCAGAAGCGTCGTGATCCGCACGCTCTCGGCCCGGTAGCCGTCGTGGGAAAAGCAGTAGTGACGGCGCGAGCCGAAGCCGCGGGGCCGTCCCTCGGCATCGACGGCCAGCATGTCGGGGGGGCGGTCCAGCATCCAGCGCGGCGGCGTGGCGGTGGGGGTGCCCAGCACGACCTTGAGCCCCGCGCCCTGCAGCACGTCCATGGCGCGCTCCAGCCAATCGAAGCGCAGATCGCCCGGCGCGGGCTCCAGTTTCGACCAGGCGAACTCACCGATCCTGACCCAGGTCAGGCCAAGATCGGCCATGCGGCGTGCATCCTCGGCCCATATCTCTTCGGGCCAGTGTTCGGGATAGTAGCAGGTGCCGAGGGTGCGTTTCAGGGTCACAGGATCACCCGGTGTTCGGCCTGCCCGCGCCAGCCGGTTTCGACGCGCAGCGTCTGTCCCGACAGCGGGGCGGCATCCATCGCCTCGCCCGGCAAGCCCTGCCGTGCCGAGGTCACGTAGAGCGTCGAGAGGGCGGAGCCCCCGAAGGCCGGGCAGGTCGGCTGCGGCACGGGCAAGGTGATTTCTTCTACAAGATCACCGGTCGGCGCATAACGCGCCACCCGCGACCCACCCCATTCCACGACGACCAGATGCCCCGCTGCATCCACGACGGCACCGTCCGGGTTGATGCCGCTGTCGCGGTGGTCGAGGAACACCTCCCACGCCGCTTCCGGCCAGCCATCGGCATCCAGCGGGATGCGCCACACGATATGCGCCGCGGTGTCGGCGAAATAGGCGGTGCGCCCGCCGGGCGCGAATGAGGTGGCGTTGGGAATGGTGATCCCGTCGCGCAGGGGGCGCAGTTCCCCACGCCAATAGCGGTAAAGGCTGCCCGCCCCTTCCTCGGCGTTCTTGCCCATCGTCCCGATCCAGAAGCCCCCTTGCGGGTCGGCGCGGCCGTCGTTGGAGCGGGTGACGGGGTTGTCGGCCTCGAGCGGCGTCAGAGGCTCGGCCCGGCCATCGGTCAGCGAAAAGCGCAGAAGATCGGTCTCGGTCGCCACCAGCAGCGTGTCGGCGTCGATCCAGCCTGCCGCGGAAACGTGGCGGTCGAAGGACCACTCCCTCGTCCCATCGGCCTCGCGTGTCATCAGGCACTTGCCCATGATGTCGAACCAGAACAGCTGGCCGCGCTCGGGATGCCACAGCGGCCCCTCGCCAAGGATGCAGGGGCGGTCGGCGTAGACGGTGACGCTCATACGGCGACGCCCTTCGTCGCGTCGTCCCACGCCGCCACCATGCGCCGCGCGCGGCGATGCACCTCTTCGGCCTCCATACCCGGCTTGTAGAGCGAGGAGCCGAGGCCGAAGCCATCCGCGCTGGCCGACAGCCACTCGGCAAAGCTGTCCGGCCCGACGCCGCCGACCATGTAAAGCTGCGTGCCTTTCGGCAGCACGGCGCGGATGGCCTTCAGCCCCTCGATCCCCATCTGGAAGGCGGGAAAGACCTTGAGCCCGTCTGCTCGCGCCTTGAGCGCGGCGCAGCATTCGCTGGGCGTGAGCACACCCGGAAAACTGAGCAGGCCAAGGCGCTTGGTCTCGACGACGACATCCGCGTCGAAATTGGGCGACACGATCAAACGCCCGCCCGCGTCCGCGACCTCGCGCACCTCGTCGGGCGCTGTCACGGTGCCCGCGCCGATCAGCGCGCTTTGGCCGAGGTGATCGGCAAGAATGCGGATGCTCTCCAGCGGCCGGGGCGAGTTCAGCGGCACCTCGATCCGGGTGATCCCTGCCGAAAACAGAGCCTCGCCCACGGGCAAGGCCTCGTCCGGGGTCAGGCCGCGGAGGATGGCGATCAGCTTGCGGTCGGTCATGTCAGGCTCGGCTCGGTTTGAGAGGTTCGGATGCGGGCAAGGCCCGCCAGTGTCAGCGGTCCTGCATCCAGCGCGCGGGCGCTGACGGCTTGCCCGGCCAACGCGCGGGCGTAGAGATCGGCCAACGCGGGCGCGCCCGCGACGACAACCTGCTGGCCCAGCCAATAGGGCCGCGTCGCGGCCAGTTCCGCGCCGATCAGCGCACCGGACAGGCGCGCGCGCGAAACGCCCGCGTCGGTCCCGTTCAGCGTGGCGTCGGCGCGGATCGAGAACAACCGCTGCGCCAGCCGCTCGGGCCGCGACAGCGTGTCGGACACGGCCTCGGCAAAGGCCTCGGGGTCGAGCGTGTCCGCCCCGACGGTGTGGCGCAGGACGGAGTGACGGCTGAGCAGGTCGAACAACTCGCCCGTCATGGTGGTTTGGAAACTGACGACCTCACCGGCGCTGAGATGCACCCATTTGGTATGGGTGCCCGGCAGGCACAGAACGCCGTCGAAGTCAGGCTCGAGCGCAAGAAACCCCGCTATCTGCGTTTCCTCGCCGCGCATCACGTCGGGCGGGGTGGCCTGCGACAGGCCGGGGACGACAAAGACGTCGAGGCGGCGATCCGTGGCGACGGTCAACCGCATCGGCTCTAGCTCGGCCGGTTTGGCGGGCACCGACACATAGGGCGCTTCCTGCCAGCCCTGTTTCGCCCCCACCATGCCGCAGGCAAGCACCGGGGTGGGGCCGGACCCGAGCCAATCTTTCACAAGATCAAGAAGCGCGGGCTCGAACCCGTCCCGCTCAAGCCGCCCCATGCCGGCATCGGACTCGGCCTTGGCGCGCAGGGACCCATCCTTGCCGATGGCCCAGGCGCGCAGATGCGTGGTGCCCCAATCGACCGCGATCCAGTCGGCGTATGTCGCAGATCCGCTCATCCCGTGGTCACCACGCCGCCGTCGATCACCAGCGCCTGCCCCGTCATCGCCTTGGACGCGTCCGAGGCGAGGAACAGCATGCCGCCGACGATATCCTCGGGCTTGAGGTGCTCCTTGAGGCACATCCGCTCCATATGCGCGGCAAGGTCCTCGGGCTTGGCCCACATGTCGAGCTGCTTTTGCGTCAGCACCCAGCCGGGCATCAGCGCGTTGACGCGGATGCGATCCGGCCCGAATTCCCGCGCAAGGCTGCGGGTCATCGCGGTGATCCCGCCGTTCGCCGTGGTGTAGGCCGGGTAACCCGCGTTGCCCATCATGTAGGAGATCGACGAGACATTGATGATCGAGCCGCCCCCCGCCGCGCGCATCCCGGCAATCACGGCTTGGGCCGCGAAGAAGTAGCACTTGAGGTTGATGGCCTGCATCCAGTCCCAGAACTCTTCCGTGACCTCCTCGGTCGTATGCCGCTTGTCATTGGCGGCGTTGTTGACCAGCACGGTGATCGGCCCGTTCACCTCGGCCGCTTCGGCCAACGTCGCCTTGAGTGCCGCCGTGTCGGTGATGTCGCAGCGCATCGCGTGCGGGCGGCGGCCGGTCTTGGCCTCCATCTCGTCGCAGAACTCTGTCGCATCCGACCGCTGGACGAAGGCGACCTTGGCGCCTTGGCGCAGAAACCCCTCGGTCAGCGCGGCACCGATGCCCGAACCGCCGCCGGTGATGTAGACGGAACGCCCGTCGAGGTCGGGGAAGACAGGGGTCATGCGGCCCTCCGGGTGCGGGCGAATTCGGGCAGCATGTCGCCATGCGCGGCCAACAGATCGGTCACCAGCGACCGGATCTGCCGCAGGTCCAGCTCGGCGGCGGTGTGCGGGTCCATGTAGGCGGCGTGGTAGACGTGATCGAGGTTCTCCTCGAGAAGCGCGCGCACGACAAGCTCTTGCACGTTGATCTGGCTCCGCATCAGCGCAACCAGTTGCGGCGGAATATCGGTGACGGTCGTGGGCTGGCAGCCGTTGGCATCCACCAGCGTCGGCGTCTCGACCGCGGCGCCCAAGGGCAGCTGCGGCACCTGCCCGCGGTTGGGCAGGTTGGCGTAAGAGACGTAGGGCGTGTCGGTGACGATGGCATTCATCATCTCGGCGGCGAATTCGTGGGATTTCTTCACCTCGATCCCGGCGGCGGCCTTGAGCGCGGTCGCCTGCTGCGCCCATTCCGCCATCTGGATCTCGCAGCGCGCGGGGTATTCATCCAGCGGGATGCCCATCTCGGCGATGATATCCGCGCGCCCGTCCTTGATGAACCAGGGCACGTATTCGGCCAGATGCTCGGAGCTTTCCGTGCAGAAATAGCCCAGATGCTCCATCACCTCGTAGCGCACCTTGTTGGTGCAATGGGGGCGCTGAAGGGGCGTCTTGGGCAGGCGGCCGGTGCGATACCCCTCGCGCAATGCGGGGTAAAGGTCGCGGCCGCGATGCTCCAGCCGCAGGAAGAAAGCGACATGGTTCACGCCCGCCACGCGGTAGCGGATCTCGTCCTTGGGCAGGTCCAGATCGTAGGCAATCTCCTCGACCGTGTTCTGCACCGAATGGCACAGCCCCGCCTGCTTTAGCCGCGGAAAGCGGTCTGCCAGCGCCATGGTATTGATCGCCATGGGATTCACGTATTGCAACAGCGTCGCATCGGGGCAAAGCCGTGCCATGTACTCGGCCACGGCCCAGAGATGCGGCACCGTGCGCAGGCCGCGCATGATGCCGCCCACGCCCAGCGTGTCCGCGATGGTCTGGCGCAACCCGTATTGCTTCGGAATGTCGAAGTCGATCACGGTGGAGGGGCGATAGCCCCCGATCTGGAAAGCGGTGACGACGAAATCGGCGCCGTCCAGCGCGCGGGCGCGGTCGGTCGTCGCCTCGACGCTCGCGCCGGTGCCCATGGTGGCGATCATCTTCTCGGCCACCATGCGGCTTTCCTCGAGCCGCTGGGGGTCGATGTCCATCAGCGCGATGCGCGCGTCCCGCAGGGCGGGAAAATGCAGCATGTCGCCCACGATATTCTTCATGAAGATCGTTGAGCCTGCGCCGATGAAGGCGAGCTTGACGGTCATTTGACGGCTCCGAGAGTGAGGCCCGCGATGAAATGGCGCTGCATCAGGAAGAAG
>JAOARA010000003.1 GCA_025211115.1 Roseicyclus sp.
GGCCCAGCGCGTAGCGCGCCGTCGTCAGCGTGCCCCAGGACCAGCCCGCCAGCACCAGCTGCGCGGTGCCGTGGCGGGCGGTGATCCACCGGACCGCGTCGTCGATGTCGGCCATCGCCTCGGGCCCGGTGGCATAGGGCCGCGCCTCGGGGAAGCGCGCGGGCTGCGACAGACCGTAGCCGCGAATGTCGAGCGCATAGGCGCTGAACCCCGCATCCGCCATCACCTGCAGCCAGTTCAACCGTGCATCGGGCAGGTCGAAGATCCGCCCCGAAAAGGTCGCGCCATGCACGAACAGCACGGGCGGCCCCTCGCCGCGCTGGCGCAGGGTCAGGGTCAACCCCGGCTCGGTCGAGGACGGGATAGGGTGGTGTCGGCTGCGGTCGAAGGCGCGCCAGCCGTCCATGTTCAGGCGACCTTGAGAAGGATCTTGCCGATATTGGCCCCGCTTTCCATGCGGGCGTGAGCCTTGGCCGCCTCCTCCAGCGCGAAGGTGCTGTCATGCACCGGCCCGATCGCGCCGCTTTCGAGATGCGGCCAGACATGCGCCTCGAGGGCGGCTGCGATCTCGGCCTTCGCCTCGAGCGACTGCGGCCGCAAGGTCGAGCCGGTGAAGGTCAGGCGACGGGTCATGACCTGCATCAGGTCGATATCGACCCGCGAGCCCTGCAGATAGGCGATCTGCACCAGCCGCCCGTCATTGGCGAGCGCCGCGAGATTGCGGGCGATGTAGTCGCCCCCCACCATGTCGAGCACGAGGTTCGCGCCGCCCTCGGCCTTGACGATCTCGACGTAATCCTGCGTCCGGTAGTTGATCGCGATCTCCGCGCCCAGACGGGTGCAGACCTCGCATTTCTCGGGCGTGCCGGCGGTGGCGAAAACCCGCGCGCCGGACAGCGCCGCAAGCTGGATCGCCGTCGTTCCGATCCCCGACGAGCCGCCATGAACGAGGAAGGTTTCCCCGTCCTTGAGCCCGCCGCGCATGAAGACATTGGTCCAGACGGTAAGGTAATTCTCGCACAGCCCCGCCGCCTCGGCCAGCGCCATGCCCCTGGGCACCGGCAGGGCCTGGCGTTCGTCGGTGACGGCATATTCGGCATAGCCGCCGCCGGGCAACAGCGCGGTGACGGCGTCGCCTTCCTTCCAGCGGGTGACGTTCGGCCCCACGGCGGCGACATGCCCGGCCGCCTCGAGCCCCGGCAGGGGCGAGGCATCGGGGGG
The DNA here is from genome assembly GCA_025211115.1 of Roseicyclus sp. Classification (GTDB taxonomy): domain Bacteria; phylum Pseudomonadota; class Alphaproteobacteria; order Rhodobacterales; family Rhodobacteraceae; genus Roseicyclus. Next base: position 1,222 of record JAOARA010000003.1, read on the forward strand.
CGGCGCGTAATTGCCCGCGCGCTGCAGCGCGTCGGGGCGGTTCACCCCCGCGTGGTCGATGCGGATCAGGATCTGCCCGTCGCCCGGCCGCGGCACCGGCGCGGTGGCGGGGGTCAACACCTCGGGCCCGCCGTATCTGCTGATCTCGACGACGGTCATGGTGTTGGGCAGGGTCATGGCGGCCTCTCGGGGATGGTATGTGATCTCGGATGAGGGGGCGCACAGGCCGCGCGCCCCCCCTTTGTCGGGTGCGGTGACCGGCTCAGATGCGCCCGGTCATGGTCAGGAATTCGCGCAGCATCTCGCCGAGGCGGCCGGAATATTCCGGGTCCTGCGCCGAGAACTCGTCGACGACTTCCAGCGACGCGGTGCGGAAGGCGGCGATGGTCTCGTCATCCATCCGGGTCAGCGTGCCGTTGAAATCGTTCACGAATTCCTGCTTGTAGAGGTAGTCACGATACAGGAAATGCGCCGCCGCCTCGGCCGAGGTCGCGCGGGTCACCTCGTTCACCACCGCCTGCAGCTCGGTCCCGATCGAGTTCCACGCCTCGAGGCCGACCATCACCTCGCCGTTCAGGTGGCCGACGAGATCGGGCTCGATGATATGCGAGCAGACCTCCTGGAAGTTCATGCCCCAGGCGGTTGCGGTGGCGCCCCAATGCGCGCCGTCCACGACGCCCGTCTGCAGCGCCTGGTACAGCTCGCCGCCGGGGATCGAGACGGGGGCCGCCCCGACCTTCTCGAGCACGAGGCCCGCCGCCCCGGTCGAGCGGACCGGCCAGCCCGAGAAGTCATCCACCGTCACCAGCGGACGGTTCGCCCAGAGGGTCAGGCCCGAGTAGGACACCGGCCCGACCTGGTGGACGCCCTGCGCGGCATAGGCTTCGCGGATCACGTCGATGGCGCCCATCTCGAAGTAGAAGATGTCCATCTCCTCGTGGCCCTGCCAGGTGCCGATATGGCCGTTCAGGTGACCGGCCGAGGGGATGCGCCCGATCCAGTAGGCGGGATAGATGAACGCGCTTTCCAGCAGGCCGCGGCGCACCGCGTTCAGCACCTCGCCGGTGGGGACGATGGCACCGGGGGCATAGGGCTCGATGGTCAGCTCGCCGCCGGTGGCCTCGGTGATGCGGTTGCAATACCGCACGAACACCTCGTCGTAATACCAGTTGCCCGTGGGCCAGTGGGTCTGCATCCGCCAGGTCGTCGTGCCCTGTGCGATGGCGGCGGGTGCCGCGAGGGTCATGCCGGCGGCGGTCCCGGCGGAGGCGGCCAGGAAACCGCGGCGCGAGACGCTCTTGGTCGTGTCAGTCATGGTCTTTCCTTCTCCCTTGGTTGATGCGTCTTCCTCGGGCCTCAGCGGCCCTCGGGAAGGTCGGTGAAGCTGGTCAGCAGCTCCGGAAACAGGAAGATCGCCACGCCTGTCGCCAGCATCAGGAACAGGAACGGGGTGATCGCGCGATAGATCTCGGAAATCGGCGTCTGGGGGCTCAACGTCTTGAGATAAAAGAGGTTGTAGCCGAAGGGCGGCGAGATGTAGCCGATGCAGAGGTTCAGCTGGAACAGGATGCAGAACCAGATCGGATCATAGCCGAGCTGCGTGACGATCGGGAAGAAGATCGGCAGCACCAGCAGGATGATCCCCACCGGGTCGAGGAACATGCCCAGAACCAGCGTGATCAGCTGCATCAGCACGATCATCATCCACGGTTCGATCTCGAGCCCCAGCAGGTAGCCCTGCATGAAGCGGGTGCCGCCGCCGCCGCCATAGACCGCGACGAAGGCCGAGGCCCCGAAGACGATCCAGATCACCATCCCGGTCAGGCTGGCGCTCTCGAAGCTGACGGTCTTGATGTAGGACCAGGTCAACTCGCCCCGGATCGCCACCGACAGGATCACCGCGGCCGCGCCCACCGCGGCGGCCTCGGTCGGGGTGGCGATGCCCGCGAAGATCGAGACCAGCACCGACAGGATCACCAGCAGCGGCAGGATGACCGACCGCAGTGACCGGATGCGCTCGCTCATCGGGGCCAGCGTGTCCGAGCCGGGGGCGAGATGCGGGTTGAGGCGGCTCTTGACGCCGACGTAAAGCATGAACATCGCCAGCATCAGCAGGCCGGCGATCAGCCCCCCGAGGAACAGCCGGCCGACCGACTGGCCGGTTTCCAGCCCGATCAGGATCAGCGTGATCGAGGGCGGAATGAGAATGCCCAGCGTCCCCGACGCCCCGATGGTGCCCAGCATGAACCGCTTGTCGTAGCCGCGCTTTTCCATCGCGGGCATGCCCACCAGCCCGGTGGTCACGGTCGAGGCTGCGCAGCTTCCCGTCATCGCCGACAAGGTCGCGGCAAAGCCCGAGGTGCCGATCAGCAGCCCGCCCGGCGTGCGGCCCGACCACAGGTAGAACGCCTGGTAGAGGTCATCGGCGATGCGCGAGCGCGCCAGCGCCACCCCGATGAAGACGAAGAGCGGGATCGCCGACAACAGGATCGACCACATCGAGCCGAACATCGTCGACACGATGGTGAACATCCCGTTCATGCCGAACACCAGCAGGCCGAAGACCACCGCCGTCCCCCCCAGCGCAAAGGTCAGCGACACGCCGAACAGGATCGCCACAAGCAGCATGCTGAACATGCCGATCGTCAGGATTTCGGGGCTCATTTCGCGGCACTCCGGCTGTAGTCCTTGCGGCCGACATCGGCCGACGGGGTGATGATCAGGATGATGGAGCGGATGGCCTCGACGATGCCCTGCAGCGTGATGCTGGCCACGCCCACGAACATCGCCAGCTTGACCGGCCACATCGGATGGCGCAGCGCGCTGTCGTCGACCTCGTTGAAGCGCCAGCTGTCCTCGAAGAACCAGAAGGCCTCGTAGGTCAGCACCGACCCCCAGAGCACCAGGAAGCTGAAATTCACGAGGTCCAGAAAGGCCTTCCAGCGGTCCGACCCGACGTTCAGCAGCAGGTCGACCCGGACGTGATCCTTGCGCAGCAGGGTGTAGGCCCCGACCAGCACGAAATACCCGCCGAAGATGCGCTGCGTGTAGCCATGCGCCCAAAGCGTCGGCTGCTCGAAGACGTAGCGCGCCACGACCTCGAAACAGAGCACGACGATGCCGGCCCACAGAAGGAAGCTGACCAGCTTCCCGATGCCCTCATTCAGGCTGTCGACGATACTCAGTAGCTTCATGGGCCCGTCCTTGATGGGAATGCGTCCTGTTCGATGAGATCGACCGCGCGCCGCGCGAAGCGTTCGGCCAGCGGCCCGAGGGTCGCGGCCTCCTGCGACGCGGCCGAGCCGCTGCGCGCCCGGTCGGCGATGCCGACGAAGATCACGGAGAAGCGGAACAGCGCGAAGGCGAGGTGGAACAGCCCGATCGGCGCGGTCGGCCGGGCGTGGGCGTAATATTCGGCCAGGAACCTCTCGGTGTCCGGTATGCCCGCGCCCCGCCAATCGGTCCCGACCAGCCCGCCGTATTCGTCGGGCGCGCTGAACCAGGGCAACATGCAGAAGCCGAGATCGGCAAGCGGATGGCCGAGCGTGGACAGCTCCCAGTCCAGCACGCCGATGATGCGCGGCTCGGTGGGGTGGAACATCATGTTCCCGATGCGGAAATCGCCATGCGCGATCGAGATGGCCCCGTCATCCTCGGGCATGTTCTCGGGCAGCCAACCCACCAGCCGATCCAGCGCGTCGATGCGCGGCCCGGTCGAGCCCTCGTATTGCCGGGTCCAGCGGGCGATCTGGCGGGCGAAGTAATTGCCGGGACGGCCATAATCGGCCAGCCCGATCTCGTCGGGGCGCAGGGCGTGCAGCCGCGCCAGCACCCGCGCAAGGTCGAGATACATCTCGTGCCGCGCCTCGGGCGCGACACCGGGCAGCGCGGCATCGGCAAAGACCCGCCCCTCCAGCCGCCGCATGATGTAGAACGGCGTGCCGAGGATCGCGTCATCCTCTTCGAGGAACAGCGCCTCGGGCACCGGAACATCGGTTCCCTGCAGCGCGCGCAGCACGCGGAACTCCCGTTCGACGGCATGGGCCCCCGGCAGGATCGGGCCGTCCGGCTTCTTGCGCAGCACGAGGCGGTCCGCGCCACGGTCCACGAACCAGGTCGGGTTCGACTGCCCGCCGCCGATCCGGCGGAGCGTCAGCGCCCCCTCGCCCGGCAGATGCGCCGCCAGCCACCCGGCCAGCGCGGCGGTATCGAGACCGCCGTGGTTCCGGCCCTCCCCTGCCCCGCTCATGCCGCGCTCTCGCGGCTGGCCATCTCGCGCGCCGTCTCGCGCAGGAGGAACTTCTGGATCTTGCCCGTCGCGGTCTTCGGCAGGTCGCAGAAGACGAAGCGCCGCGGGCGCTTGAACCCGCCCAGCCGGGCGCGGCAGAACGCGTCGAGCGCCTCGGCGGTCAGCTCGCTGCCGCGGCGCAGCTCGACGAAGGCCCAGGGCGTTTCGCCCCATTTGGGATGCGGCGCGGCGACCACCGCCCCCAGCACGACATCGGGATGGGCATGAAGCACCTTTTCCACCTCGAGGCTCGAGACATTCTCGCCGCCGGTGATGATCACATCCTTGGCGCGGTCGCGGATCTCGATCTGACCGTCGGGATGCATCACGGCGAGATCGCCGGAGTGGAACACCCCGCCGCGAAACGCCTCTTCGGTGGCCTCGGGATTGCGCAGGTAGCCCGCCATCAGCGTGTTGCCCGACAGCACGATCTCGCCCAGCGTCTCGCCATCGGCGGGCACGTCCGCGCCGGCCTCGTCCAC
>JAOARA010000015.1 GCA_025211115.1 Roseicyclus sp.
AGCGTGTTGAAGGCGATCTGCATCGCCCAGAAGGCCATGGCATAGGCGCTCCCCTCCAGCGGCGCGACGCGGGCGGCGGCGATGGCGGCGGAGAGGTAAAGAACCGTCCATGTCACGGGGAAGACCCAATCCGGCGGGGTCCAGCCCGGTTTCGACAAGCCGCGATACCACGCGCCCGGCATGAACATCGAGCCGGTCGTGGCAGCCGCCCCGCAGGCGGCCAGAAATATGGCGAACAATCCCCAATCCATGAGGATCAGATAGGGCGTCACGCGCTCCGCGCCAAGGCGGGCGTCGTGCGGTCGCGCGCTTCGAGCTGCGACAGAACCGACAGCACGCCTTCGCCCCAGCCCGTTTTCGCCGCGTCGGGATGCGCCGCGGCCTCGACGAGGAAGGCCACCTCGGGCAGCGGCTTGGCGTAGATCACCGCGCTTTGCGGAAACACCGTCACCGACCCCGCTCGCAGGATCGACCAACCCAGAAGCCCCAGCTTCTGCCGCCGCGTGGTGAAGGCGCGGGTGGTGACGCTGTCATGCCCGTTGCGCGCCAGTTGCCGCCCGATGGCATCATAGCAATGCCGCGCCGCGAAGATGCCGGGCCGCGCGGCCAGCGGCAGGCCCTTGATCCCGGCCTCGGACCGGAAATAGAGCCGGTTCGCCTCGGCCAGCAGGCGCTTGACGATGCGGCGCAGGGCGGGCGAGGGCCGGGGGTTCGCAAAGAACGCATCGAGGTCGATGCCAGCCTCCTCCAGCCAGTCGGTCGGCAGGTAGAGGCGGCCTGCGCGCGCATCCTCGCCCACGTCGCGGGCGATGTTGGTCAGCTGCATCGCAACGCCAAGGTCACAGGCCCGCGCCAGCGCGTTGGGGTCGCGCACGCGCATCAGAACGCACATCATCGCCCCCACGGCGGCGGCGCCACGCGCGGAATAGGCGCGGACATCGGACAGGCTGGCATAGCGCCGCTCCATCCCGTCCCAGGCGAGCCCCTCCAGCAGCGCTTCGGGCAGGGCGCGGGGCATGTCGTAATCCTCGATCAGCGCGGCAAAGGCGCGGTCGGCGGGCGCGTTCCTTGGGCGACCCGAATAGGCCAGATCGAGCCTGTCGCGCAGCGCGAGGACGGCGGCGGGCTTGTTGTCGCCGAAATCGACCTCGTCATCGGCGACCCGGCAAAAGGCGTAAAGCGCAAGGGCCGCGTCGCGGATATCGGCGGGCAGGAGTTTCGAGGCCGCGTGGAAGGAATAAGACCCTTCGCGGATCGCCTCCCGGCACCAGTCGCGGTCGGCCTCGGCGATCATTCCGCGGCCACCTTGGTTTCGGCCAGCACCAGCGGGCGCGGAGCATCCGGCACCAGCTGCGTCAGCACCTCGGAGGAGGTCACGACCGAGGGGATACCGGCACCCGGATGGGTGCCAGCGCCCACGAGAAAGAGGTTGCCGAACTCCTCGGAAATATTGTGCGGCCGGAACCAGGCCGATTGGAAAATCCGCGGCTCGAGGCTGAAGCCCGCGCCATGGGGGCTGAGGTAGCGGCTCTCGAAACTGGCGGGGGTCAGGATATGGCTGGCCGACAGGTGATCCTCGAAACCGGGGATCAGCTGCTCGTCCAGCACGCGGGCGAGGCGCTGGCGATAGGTCTCTTCCATCTCGGCCCAGTCGACGCTGTCCGCGCCGTGCAGGTTCGGCACCGGGCTGAGGGCGTAGAAGGTGTCATCCCCCTTGGGCGCGACACTCGGATCGGTGACCGAGGGGCGGTGCAGGTAGATCGACATGTCATGCGCGAGGTGCCGCTTCATGAAGATGTCGTTCAACAACCCCTTGTAGCGCGGCCCGTTCAGGATCGTGTGGTGCCCCACATCGGCCCATTTGCCCTCCGTGCCCTTCGTCCCGAAATACCAGACAAAGAGGCCCATGGACCAGCGCGCGCGGTTCAGCCGCTGCTTGGTCCAACGGTTCTTGGTCTGGTTCCGCAAGAGCCGATCATAGGTATGCCCCGGATCGGCGTTCGAGACGACGATATCGGCGGCGATACGCTCCCCCTCCGTGGTCACCACGCCATCGGCCTTCCCGCCGGAAACGGTGATCTCGTCCACCTCGACGCCACGGCGCACGGTGCCGCCCTGGTCCTCGATCACGCGGACCATCGCGTCGGCCATCGCCTGAACGCCGCCCATCGCGTAATGCACCCCGAACTCCTTTTCGAGATGCGAAACAAGGATATACATCGAGGTCACATGCGTCGGGTCACCCCCGATGAAAAGCGGGTGAAACGACAGCGCCATCCGCAGCCGCGGGTCGCGGACGCGGGCGCTCGCGTGGCCATAGACGGACCGGTCGGCGCGCAGCTTCACGAAGCCGGGCAACTCGCGGACCAGGTCCATCAGCTTGTTCATCGGGCGGCGGCCAAGCCCCTCGCACCCGAAGAGATACCGCGCCTCGCTGTCTTTCAGGAATTTCTTGTAGCCCGGCACGTCGCGGGGCGACAGGCGGTGAACCTCGTCGATCATCGCCTCTTCGTCTTGGCGCACGGTAAAGACCGAGCCGTCGCGCCAGCGGATCTCGTAATAGGGGTCGACCGGGCGCAGATCGACGTCGCGCTCGAAATCGCGCCCGCATTCGGCCCAGAGCTGTTTGAAGACCTGCGGCACGGTCACGATGGTCGGGCCAAGGTCGAAGCGGTGGCCGTTCTGCGTGATCGACGATCCGCGCCCGCCCGCCCGGTCGAGCCGGTCCAGCAGCGTCACCCGGTAGCCCTTGGCGCCCAGCCGCATCGCGGCGGACAGCCCGCCAAGCCCCGCCCCGATGACAATCGCGCTGGAGGGGCCGGCGGTGGTCGGTCGGTCGGTCATCCTTGGCCTCAAACTGTCTAGTCTGATTTACAATATGGCATGGAGCGACGTTTTGCCAAGACAATCTAGGCGCGAAATCCCTTTTCCTCGCAGCGTCATTATGTCAGACTAAGTTGACACATGGAGAGACCGGCCATGCAATCCGTAACCTTGAGCCTGTATCGCTTCGGCTCTGCCCCTGCGCGCGCATGGGCCTTGTTCCAGATGGGCCCCGCCCGATTCGCCCTCCGCGCCATCCCCAAGATCGGCACGGTGAAGCTGTGTGGCTCCGGCGTGGGCGAGGGGTTCACCCCCGTTCCCGACACGTCGGTCTACGCGATTCTCGCCACCTGGCCCGACCACGACACCGCGCGCCGCGCGATGTTCGGCACCCGCATCTTCCGCCGCTACGCCGAGATGTCGGACGAGCGGATGACCGTTTTCCTCACCCCCACCTCCGCCCGCGGGCGCTGGGACGGGGCCGAACCCTTCACCCCGCAGGAGGTCGAGCCGGGCGGCCCCGTCGCCGCCCTGACGCGCGCCACGGTCAAGCTGCGCAGCGCAGGCCGCTTCTGGCGGCAGGAGCCGGAGATTTCCCGCGCCATCGGGCGCGATCCCAACGTGATCTTCAAAATCGGCATCGGCGAATTGCCGATGGTGCGTCAGGCGACATTCTCGATCTGGCCCGACACGCGGACCATGGCCACCTTCGCCCGCGCCGACGGGCCGCACGCGCAGGCCATCCGCGAGGTGCGCGAGGGCAAGCTGTTCCGCGAAGACCTTTACGCCCGGTTCCGGGTCGATGCCATCGAAGGCACATGGGCGGGCCAGACACCCGACCTGACCCGCGGACCGCAAGACATGACCGACCAGATGAAAGTTGCCGCCGAATGAAGGATTTCGCTTTGACAGGCCCGTTCCCCTTTACCGCCATCGTCGGGCAGGAGGATATGAAACAGGCCATGATCCTCACGGCCATCGACCCCGGCATCGGCGGCGTGCTCGTCTTCGGCGACCGCGGCACCGGCAAATCCACCGCCGTCCGCGGGCTTGCCGCGCTGCTGCCGCCGATCGAGGCCGTCGCGGGTTGCCCGGTGAACTCGGCGCATGAGGGGGACATTCCCGACTGGGCCAAGGTCGTGGACCGGCATGTCGTGGAAAAGCCCACGCCGGTGATCGACCTGCCGCTGGGTGCGACCGAGGATCGGGTCGTCGGCGCGCTGGACATCGAGAAGGCGCTGACCGTGGGCGAAAAGGCCTTCGAGCCGGGGCTGCTCGCGCGGGCCAACCGCGGGTATCTCTATATCGACGAGGTGAACCTGCTGGAGGATCACCTTGTCGACCTGCTGCTCGACGTGGCCCAATCGGGTCAGAACGTGGTCGAGCGCGAGGGGCTGTCGATCCGCCATGCCGCGCGTTTCGTCCTCGTCGGCTCGGGCAACCCCGAGGAGGGCGAGCTGCGCCCGCAGCTGCTGGACCGGTTCGGCCTGTCGGTCGAGGTGACCTCGCCCAAGGATATCGACACGCGGATCGAGGTGATCCGCCGCCGCGACGCTTATGACCGCGACGCGGGCGGGTTCCTGGCCGAATGGCGGGGCGCCGACATGGAGCTGCGCCAGCGCATCCTCGACGCGCGCGCTTCCCTGCCCGGCGTCGCCGCGGGCGACGACATGCTGCGCGATTGCGCGGAACTCTGCGTCGCCCTCGGGTCCGACGGGTTGCGCGGGGAACTGACGCTTCTGCGCGCCGCCCGCGCGCTGGCTGCCTTCGACGGGGCCGAGGCCGTCACCCGCGACCAGTTGCGCCGCGTCGCGCCCTCGGCGCTGCGCCACCGCCTGCGCCGCGATCCGCTGGACGAGGCCGGGTCAACCACCCGCGTGGAACGCGTGGTGGAGGAGGTGCTGGCGTGAGCGCCGGCGAAGAGCGTTGGGGCCGCGTCAACCTCGCGCTGGCCTGTTTCGCGCTCGACCCTGCCGCGCTTGGCGGCATCTGGCTGCGCGCCCGTGTCGGGCCGGTGCGGGACCGGGTGCAAAAAGGTCTCGAAACTGCTGTGCAGGGTCTGAAACTGCGCCGCCTGCACCCCGGTATCGGGGATGACGCGCTGTTCGGCGGTGTCGATCTTGCGGCGACATTGGCCGAGGGGCATGTCGTGCGCACCCGTGGCGTGCTGGGCGAACCTGCCGTGCTGGTGATGCCCATGGCCGAGCGGGTCAAACCGGGGCTGGCGGCCCGTCTTGCCGGGGCGCTGGACGGGAAACAGGGTCTGTCCCTGATCGCGCTGGACGAAGGCGCGGAGCCGGAGGAGACCTTGCCATCGGCGCTCGCCGACCGGCTCGCGATTCATCTCGAACTGGCCGAACAGAGCCTGTCCGACGCCCCCGAACTGGCCCTCGACGCCGAGGCATTGGCCGAGGCGCGCGCGCTTCTTCCCCTTGTCACCGTGCCCGAGACCGCCATCGCCGAGCTGGCCGAGGTCGCCGCCCGCCTCGGCATCCTGTCGCTGCGCGCGCCGTTGCAGGCGTTGGCCGTCGCCCGTGCCTCGGCCGCGCTCTCGGGCGAGACCGAGGTCGAGGCCGCCGACCTGACCCTTGCGGTCGAGCTGGTCCTTGCCCCGCGCTCCACGCAGATCCCCTACACGCAGGAGAGCGCGCCCGAGGAAGAGCCGGAGCCGGAGCAACCCGACCAACCGGAAGAGCCGCCCGAGCAGGACGGCGAGCAGGACGACACCCCCCTGCCCCCCGCCGAGATGCTGCTCGAGGCCGCCAAGGCCATGCTGCCCCCCGACCTTCTCGCCCGCCTTCAGGCAGGGCGTGCCGCCCGCGCCAGCCAATCGGCCAGCGGCACGGGGGCCGCCAGGAAAGGCAACCGCCGCGGTCGCCCCCTGCCCTCGCGGCCCGGTCGCATGGGCGGCGAGGCGCGCGTGGACCTCGTGGCGACGCTGCGCGCAGCCGCGCCGTGGCAACCGATGCGGCGCAAGGCCGCCGATGACCATGAACGCCTCCATATCCGCATGTCGGACATCCGCCTGCGCCAGTTCGAGGAGACATCGGACCGGGCGATCATCTTCGTCGTGGACGCCTCCGGCTCCGCCGCGCTGGCGCGCCTCGGCGAGGCGAAAGGCGCGATCGAACTGCTGCTGGGCGAGGCTTACGCCCGCCGCGACCATGTCGCGTTGGTGGCCTTCCGCGGCGACGGGGCCGAGGTGCTTTTGCCGCCGACCCGCTCGCTCGTGCAGACCAAGCGCCGCCTTGCGCAACTGACCGGTGGGGGCGGCACGCCGCTGGCCGCGGGGCTGCGCGCGGCGCTGGAGCTGGCGCTGCTGGCGCAGGGCAAGGGGATGACGCCCTCGGTCGCCTTGCTGACCGACGGGCGGGCGAACGTGGACCTTTCGGGCATCGCCAACCGC
>JAOARA010000164.1 GCA_025211115.1 Roseicyclus sp.
CCGTTTGTGTTGGGGGGAAGAGGGGGGTGTTGCGGCTGGCGAGCGGTTCAGGGGCGGGATGTTGAGCTCGGAGATGACCGCCGCTCCCTGATCCGATTCTGAGGGTGCGGCCGTTTCGAGCGGGGTGGCCGCTATGCGGACGGAGCGGAAGTTGACGGATTTTCAGATTTCCATCAGAAGGGAGCCATGATGATTACGATCACCAGCCTTGCAGTCTATCGCCACCGCCTCAATTGAGCGCGGTGCATTTTCACTTGTGGCCGCCGTATGGTGGCGCAAGTTTTGGCTCCTACGGTGGGATAGGAGCCTTTAATGGAACAAAGCTCGCTTCATCTGCTTACAAACTTCGGCTCAATTCGGCACGCCAACCCAATGGACGGTCAGCGGATCGTCCAGATGGTCGGGCAGTTGGCAGAGCATCATCACGATACCCCAAGTTTGACACTGGATGATCTCTCGCGTGACCTTTTCTGCGAGAAGCCGTGGATTTCAATTCTGGTCGCCGAAATGGGCAGGGAGTTGATCGGATATGCTGCCATGTGTGGCCTGATCCAACTTCAATTCGGTGCGCGCGGCATGGACATGCATCACTTGTTCACGGAACCGGCTTTTCGCCGTCAGGGTGTCGGGCGTTCCTTGGTTGAGGCGTGCAAGATCACGGCCGCGGCCTCATCATGCCGCTACTTGGCAGTCGGCACACACCCGGACAACCACGAAGCTCAGGAGTTCTACACGTCGCTCGGTTTCGACCGGCGCGATGCGCATCCACCCCGCTTCTCGATCCGACTCGCCCCTTGAACGATCGCAAAGGGCTCAGAGCGACCACTCGTTCCTGCGGCGTAGCCGAGACGGCGGCCTTCCGTCGCCTACTTTGACCCGGCCAAACAAGAACCGCCCCCGGAGCCTTCCGGGGGCGGTTTGTCTTGCGGTAGTGGTTGGCCTTAGCCGACCAGCCCGCCATCCTCGCGCTTGATCGCGATGACCGCCGACCGCGCCAGGCTGTCGCCGAAGTCGGGCCAGTTGCCGCCGTTGTTGCCGGGGTGCTGGATGCCGACGAACATCGTGCGGCGGTCGGACGACCAGCACAGGCCCGTGACCTCGCAGCCGTTCGGCCCCGTGAGGAAACGCTCGATGCGGCCCGTGACCGGGTCGCCCGCGAGCATCTGGTTGTTGCCCATGCCCTCGAACGCGCCCTCGTTGCTGTCGTCGCCGTCGGTCTGGATCCAGATCAGGCCGGTGCTGTCGATCACCATCCCGTCGGGCGAGTTGAAGAGGTTGCCTGCGTTGATGTTGGCCGAGCCTGCGTTCGGGCCCTCGGCCACGGTCGGGTTGCCCGCCATGACGTAGAGATCCCAGGCGAAGGTATCGGCGCCGTGGTCGCCGCCCGCCGGGCGCCAGCGCACGATCTGGCCGTAGCGGTTGGTGTCACGCGGGTTGACCGCGTTCACCGTCATCGGGTCGCCGCCCGCGTTGGTGCGCACCGTGCCGTCATCGTTCAGAACGCCGCGGCGCGAGTTGTTGGTGAGGCAGCAATAGGCCTCGGCGGCGTTGGGGTGAACGGCGATCCACTCGGGGCGGTCCATCGTCGTGGCCCCCACACGGGATGCGGCCATGCGGGTGAAGACGGCGATGTGCGCCGCGTCCATGCCGGTGGTGGCGGGGGTCAGCGGAACCCAGCGGCCCGACATGTCGTCTTCGAAGACGGCGACCGAAAGCGTGCCTTCGGAGAGCAGCGTCGAGGTATCCTCGCCGGGGACATAGACGTCACGGCTGAGCCAGCGATACATGAACTCGCCCCGCTCGTCGTCGCCCATGTAGACCGCGACGCGGCCATCGGCGGCGATGGCATAGGCGGCGTTCTCGTGCTTGAAGCGGCCGAGCGCGGTGTGCTTGACCGGGGTGCTCTCGGGGTTCGCCGGGTCGATTTCCACGATGTAGCCCGCGCGGTGCGGGTCGTTGGGGTTGGCCGACACGTCGAAGCGGGCGTCCCACTTGTGGTAGTCGTAGCCCCAGCCGTCCGCGCCGATGCCGTAGCGGCGGAAGCCGTCGCCCACCATGCCGCCGGGCAGGTCGCCATTGGCGCCGAAGTAGCCGTTGAAGTTCTCTTCGCAGGTCAGGTAGGTGCCCCAGGGCGTCCGGCCCGAGCCACAGTTGTTGAAGGTGCCGAGCGAGGCCATGCCGGTCGGGTCTGCCTCGGTCTTGAGCAGGTCATGGCCGGCGGCGGGGCCGTCGAAGGTCATCGGCGTGTTGTGGTGGATGCGGCGGTTGAAGGGGCTGTCGACGACGACCGACCAGCCGTTCTCGCCTTCGGCGATTTCCATGACGCTGACGCCCTGGAAGTTCTGCAGGATGCGCACGTCGTCGAGGCCCGTGGGCACGCCTTCGGGGGCGTGGGGCAGGTTGACGGGGCGGTTGGTGTATTCGCTGTTGATCACGATGACCTCGCGGCCGTCGATGTTGAACAGCTCCATGCCGTCGGTGTTCTCACCGAAGACGCGGTCGGACATCTCGACCGAGACACCGGCCTGCGGGTCGAAGGCGCCCTCGGCATCCGAGAAGAGCGCGTCACCCCAGCGCACCAGCACGTCCCAGGTGTAGCCCTCGGGGACATGGATGGTGTTGTCGGTCTGGGCGGCGATGGGCGTGAAGGGGAAGCGAGAGGCGGGCTGCGCCATCGCGGTGGTGCCCTTCAGAAGGCCGGTGCCCATGACGGCGGCACCCGATCCGAAGGCGAGCACACCGCCGAGGAAGCCGCGGCGCGAGATCGCGCGCTCGACCACGCGGTCGAACTCCTGCACCTCGGGGCGGGGGAAGTTCATCTCGTCCCACTCGTCGGCACTGATCTTGTTGAGGTCGATATCTTTCATGGAATGACGCTCCCTGGTTACAAAGACGCTGCTGGGTAAGCGCGGCTTACGAAGGGGCGGTTACGGTTTTGTGACGCGTGGTGGCGCGGGTGCGACGATATGAAAAACCATGCGAATGGCGCAGGCTGTTCCGATGGGTGCGGCGGAGATCCGGCTGCGTTTCGGGGATGTTGACCCAATCGTGAGGGTCTTTGGGCTTGTCCACAGGCCCCCGCACCCACGATAACACGGGGCAGTGTGACAACCGATTCTCCA
>JAOARA010000165.1 GCA_025211115.1 Roseicyclus sp.
CATGGGAGCAACCGATCCCCGAGGCCGAGCAGGTCGAGGGCGGCCCGACCACCCAGCGCCGCGAGCTGGCACTGGCCCGTGTCGTCCCGCAAGAGGCCGTGGACGCGGGGGCGGAGCCGGACCTGTCGATCCCGCAGACCCGCGGCTTCCCGGTCAGCCTGTTCCTCGAGCCGACGGTCGATCACTACGACATCGCGCTGTGGGAAGAGGCCCGCGGGCTCGACGACATCCGCGCCATCCTCGACGACCCCGACCGCGAGCTGGTCGCCGCGCCGGTGACCGCGAACGAGCGGATCGAGCGGATCAGCGACTGGCTCACGGCCGAGACCCCCCTGCCCGCCTCGGTGTCCTGGGAATGGGCCGGCGACCAGGAGGAGCAGGCCGAAAGCCAGGCCTTCCTGACCTCGGCCTTCGGGGCCGCGCTGGGGCTGATGTTCATCATCCTGCTCGCGCAGTTCAATTCCTTCTACAACGCCGTTCTGGTGCTGCTGGCCGTGGTCCTGTCCACCACGGGCGTGCTGATCGGGATGCTGGTCATGGACCAGACCTTTTCGATCATCATGACCGGAACCGGGATCGTCGCGCTGGCGGGGATCGTGGTGAACAACAATATCGTCCTGATCGACACCTACCAGGAATACGCGCGCTACATGCCGCGGCTCGAGGCCATCGTGCGCACCGCCGAAACGCGCATCCGCCCGGTTTTGCTGACCACGATCACCACCATGGCGGGCCTTGCGCCGATGATGTACGGCATCTCGCTCGACTTCGGGGCGGGCGGCTACACCGTCGACAGCCCGACCGCGCTGTGGTGGAAACAGCTGGCGACCGCGGTGGTCTTCGGCCTTGGCATCGCCACGGTGCTGACGCTGATCTTCACCCCGTCGCTGCTGGCGCTGCGGGTCTGGTTCTGGACCATCCTCGGCTGGGCCGCGCGCGGCATCGGCCGGCTGGGCGCGAGGCGGATGAGCGCGCGGGCGCAGGACTGGGCGCTGCAGCGGCAGGCCCGGCGGGCGCAGAACCCGACGATCTTCTGGGACGAAGAGCCCGAGCCGGTCGCGGTGGCGGAAGAGCTGCGCCCCGACGAGGAGATCGCGCTTGGCGAAAAGCTTGCCGATGGCCCGCCGCCCGAGGGGGCGGAGGAGCTGGCCGAGCCGGAGCGGCTCGACCCCGACGCCCCGCCGCTGCGCGCGGCGGAATAACGGCTCAGGCGGCGCGCAACGCCGCCTCGATCCGCGGGCGCGCCTCCTCGGCGGCGGCGCGGCCCGCGGCGATGGCCGTTTCGGCCTCGAAGAAGGACAGCGTCGTCAGGTCCGACAGGTCCACCTCGATGGTCACGTCGGCGGGATCAGCCGCGGCGCGGGTGCGGCGCAGGTATTCCATCATGATGTCGATCGAGGCCGCGACCACGTCGGCGCCTTGCGGTTTCGGCTCCTCGTCGGGTGCGGGATCGGGGCGCAGCGCCTCGGGCAGGGTCGCCGCCATGCGGTCCCACAGCCCCCTGCCCGCGGGTTCCGGCACCCAGACCCGCCCCGAGGGTTTCGCGTTGGGGTTCACCGCGATGATCACGTCGGCCCCCTTGGCGCGCGCGACCGAGACCGGAACCGGGTTGGTCAGCCCGCCATCCACCAGCCAGCGCCCGCCGATCTGCTGCGGCGCGAACAGCCCCGGCATCGAGACCGAGGCCCGCACCGCGGGCAGAAGCGGCCCCTCGTCAAGCCAGACCTCGCGGCCGTTCTCGAGATTGGTCGCCACGCAGGCAAAGGGGGTCTCCAGCCCGTCGATGTCGCAGTCGAGGCCCCATTGCCCGAGGACCGAGGCGATTTCCTGCCCGGCCACCAGCCCGCCACCGGCGAAGCGCAGGTCGAGCAGCCCGAGGAACCTGGCCTGCGTGAGGGAGCGCGCCCACTCCTCCAGCTCAGAGCGCACGCCGCCCGCGGCGGCCGCCCCGACCAGCGCGCCCATCGAACAGCCCGCGATCACGCCGGGCGACACGCCCATCTCGTCGAGCACGGAGAGCACGCCCAGATGCGCCCATCCCCGCGCCCCGCCCGAGCCGAGCGCCAATCCCACGGTCTTGTCACGCGCCATCGCCGCCCCCGTCTCCGTCCCTGTAACCCATGTCACGGGACACCCCGGACGGGGGCAGCCTGCCTGATCCGGCGCGGCGGGTGAAGGGGTCAGGCCCGGACGTCGACCACGACACGGCCCCGCACGCCGCCCTTTAGGATCGACGCGCCCAGCTCGGGCAGGTCGGCCAGCGTGGCGGGCTGGATCATCGCCTCGAGCCGGTCCATCGGCAGGTCGCGGGCGATACGCTCCCAGGCGCGGAGGCGGTTGTCGTAGGGCTGCATCACGCTGTCGATCCCCAGCAGGTTCACGCCCCGCAACAGGAAGGGAATGACCGTGGCGGGCAGGCCCGCGCCCCCGGCAAGACCCACCGCGGCGACCGAGGCGCCGTATTTCATCTGCCCCAGCACGCGCGCCAGCATCGCGCCGCCCACGGCATCGACGCAGCCCGCCCAGGTCTCGGCCTCGAGCGGGCGCTTGACGGTCTCGGCCAGCTCCTCGCGGGCCACGATCCGCGCGGCCCCGAGGCCCTTGAGGTAATCCTCCTGCTCGGGCCGGCCGGTGACGGCGGCCACCTCATGCCCGAGATGTGCAAGGATCGCCGTGGCGACCGAGCCCACGCCACCCGCGGCCCCCGTCACCAGCACGTCGCCCGCGCCGGGCTTCAGCCCGTGATCTTCCAGCGCCATGACCGCCAGCATCGCGGTAAAGCCCGCGGTGCCCACCGCCATGGCCTGCCGCGTCGTCAGCCCCTCGGGCAGCGGCACCAGCCAGTCGGCCTTGACGCGGGCCTTCTCGGCGTAGCCGCCCCAATGCACCTCGCCCACGCGCCAGCCGGTCAGCACGACCTTGTCGCCGGGCGCATAACGCGGATCGTCCGAGGCCTCGACCGTGCCGGCAAAGTCGATGCCGGGCACATGCGGGTAGGTTCGGACCAACCCACCGCCCGGCCCGATGCAAAGCCCGTCCTTGTAGTTCACGGTGGAATACTCGACCGCGACCGTCACGTCGCCCGCGGGCAGGCGGTCATCCTCCAGCAACATTACCGAGGCCGAGGTCGGCCCCTGGTCTTCCTTTTCCACCACCAGAGCGCGGAATGTCATCTTGATCCCTCCATCTTCATGC
>JAOARA010000166.1 GCA_025211115.1 Roseicyclus sp.
GAATGCCGGTATGCTGAAGGGCTGACGGAGCCGGAGACGGCGGGACGGCGCGCGCCGGCCTGCCGTTACTTTCGCCTTGGCCGCCCTGATCGGGCGCGGTGGTCGCCTCGGTCGTGTCCGGATCAGCGGCGGGCGTCGGACCGTCCACCGCGCTGCCCTCGGTCGGCAACCCGTCTTCCCACGTCCCGCGCAGCACCTCGCCCGAGGCGTAGCGCATCGTCCCTTCGCCCTGTCGGCGACCATCGACGAAGCGCCCCTCGTAGACATCGCCGTTGGAATAGGTGGCGATGCCGAAGCCGTTGATCTCACCATCCGCCCATTCGCCGACATAGGAGAAGGCGTTGGGCTCGGGCATCGTCAGGCGACCCTGCCCCGAACGTTCGCCCGCGACGAAGGTGCCGTCATAGACCGAGCCATCGGTATAGGTCGCCCGCCCCTGCCCGTGGCGCAGACCGTCCTGCCATTCGCCCTCGTAGCGGTAGCCGTCGGGGTGGCTCATCACGCCCTGCCCGTGCTGGCGCGCGTTCAGGAACTGGCCCACGTAGGTCAGGCCGTTGGCATAGGTCGCGGTGCCCTGGCCCTGGATCACCCCCTCGACCCAGTCGCCCGAATAGGTGGAGCCGTCGGGATAGGTGATCGTTCCGGTGCCATGGGCCAGGTCATTGGCGAACTGCCCCTCGTAGACCGATCCGTCGGGATAGGTGACGCGCCCCTGCCCGGCGATCCGTCCCTCGACCCATTCGCCGGTGTAGGAATACCCGTCCGTCGCGGTGAAGATGCCGCTGCCGTGGCGGCGGTCGTCCGCGAACTCGCCCTCGTAGGTGTCACCATTGGCATAGCGCACCACGCCAGTGCCCTGCCGCTGGCCGTTCACCAGCGTGCCTTCGAACACGTCGCCGTTGGGCTGGGTCAGCGTGCCGGTGCCGTTGATCTGGCCATCGGCCCATTGCCCCTCGTAGATCACGCCGTCGGCCATCACGAGACGACCCGTGCCGGACCGCTGACCGCCCTCGAACTGGCCGGTGTAGGTCGCGCCGTCGGGATAGGTGATCGTCCCCTCGCCATGCTTCAGCCCCTCGAGCCAGCCGCCTTCGTAGCGATAGCCGTTCGGCCCCGTCATCACCCCCTGCCCGTGGTGGAGCGCGTCGCGGAACGCGCCGACATAGGTCACGCCGTTGGAATAGGCCGCGGTGCCGGTGCCGTTGATCCGCCCCTCGGCCCACTCGCCCTCGTAGGTGGAGCCATCGGCGAAGGTGATCGAACCGGTCCCCTCGGGCCGTCCGGCGACGAAGGAGCCTTCGTAGATCGACCCGTCCGGGAAGGTCGCCCGCCCCTGGCCGCGGATCTCGCCGTCGACCCATTCTCCGGTGTATTCGTAACCGTTCGGCAACCGGTAGGTGCCGGTGCCATGCTGGACACCGTTGCGGAACTCGCCCTCGTAGATGCCGCCATTGTCGTATTGCTGGATATCGACCGTCAGGTCGGTCGCCTCCTGCGCCATGACCGGTGCGGCCAGCAGGACGGCGCCCAGCGCCATGGCATGGGTTGTCTTGGGCACGGGTCGCTCCCCCCTGTCGTCTGCGCCCGGTTCGGGCTTTGGATGCAAAGCTAGGGGGTCGGACGCGCGCGCGCAACGGCTTTGGCAGGCCGCGGGCGCGTGCTCGCCCGGCCCTTGGCCTCGGGGCGCATTCTGTTACATCTCCCGCGGTAACGCGACATGTCCCAAACCGAAAGGGTGGCCCATGGCCGAGCGGTTCCGCCTGAGCCTTGCACAATCGAACCCCACGGTGGGCGACCTGACCGGCAACGCGGCCCGCGCGCGCGACGCCTGGGCCGAAGCCAAGGCCGCAGGCGCGGACATGGTCGCCTTCCCCGAGATGTTCCTGACCGGCTACCAGCTGCAGGACCTGGTGAAGAAACCCGCCTTCGCCATGGACGTGCAGCGCGTGCTGGCGCAACTGGCCGAGGATTGCGCCGACGGCCCCGCCATCGGGATCGGCGGGCCGCTTCCGGGCGGGGCCAAGCCCTTCAACGCCTATTTCGTCCTGCAGGGCGGCAAGGTCACGGCGCAGGTGCTGAAACACCATCTGCCGAACTACAACGTCTTCGACGAGAAACGCTATTACCACGCCGGCGACCCCTCGGGCCCCGTGCGCGTCGGCCCGCTGCGCATCGGCATCCCGATCTGCGAGGATGCGTGGTTCGAAGACGTGACCGAGACGCTGGCCGAGACCGGGGCCGAGATCCTGCTGGTGCCCAACGGCTCGCCCTATCACCGCGGCAAGATGGACATGCGGCAGGCGATCATGGTCTCGCGCGTGGTCGAGACGGGGCTGCCGCTGGTCTATCTGAACCTGATCGGCGGGCAGGATGACCAGGTTTTCGACGGCGGCAGTTTCGTGTTGAACCCCCATGGCGTGCTGACCCACCAGATGCCCGCCTTCGACCCCGCGCTGGTCCATGTCGATTTCGAGAAGGGCGACGACGGCTGGCACGCCCTGCCGGGCGAGAAGGCCGCGCTGCCCGATACATGGCAGGCCGATTACCGCGTGATGGTCGAGGCGCTGCGCGACTACATGGGCAAGACGGGCTTCCGACAGGTGGTCCTCGGCCTGTCGGGCGGGATCGACAGCGCGCTGGTCGCCGCCATCGCCGCCGATGCGCTTGGCCCCGAGAACGTGCGCTGCGTGATGCTGCCCTCGCGCTTCACCTCCGAGACCTCGCTCGAGGATGCCGCCGACGTGGCCCGGCGGCTGGGCACACGGCTCGACACCGTGCCGATCGGCGCGGCGCACGAGGCGGTGCTGGAGACGCTGGGGCCCATCTTCGAAGGCACGGAGCCGGGCATCACCGAAGAAAACATCCAGTCCCGCCTGCGCGGCGTGATGCTCATGGCGCTGTCCAACAAGTTCGGCGAGATGCTCTTGACCACCGGCAACAAGTCCGAGGTCGCGGTGGGCTACGCCACGATCTACGGCGACATGGCCGGCGGCTACAACCCGATCAAGGATCTCTACAAGACCCGCGTCTTCGAGACCTGCCGCTGGCGCAACACGCATCATTTCGACTGGATGAAAGGCCCGGAGGGCGAGGTCATCCCGCCCCGCGTGATCGACAAGCCCCCCACCGCCGAGCTGCGCGCCGACCAGAAGGACGAGGACAGCCTGCCGCCCTACGCGGACCTCGACGTGATGCTCGAGATGCTGATCGACAAGGAGGCCTCGGTCGCCGACGTGGTGGCCATGGGCTACGACCGCGCCACGGTGAAGAAGATCGAACACCTGATCTACATCAGCGAATACAAGCGGTTCCAGTCCGCCCCCGGCGCCCGCCTGACCGAGCGCGCCTTCTGGCTCGACCGGCGCTATCCCATCGTGAACCGCTGGCGCGACGACACCGGGTAAGCACAGGGGCGCATGCAAAAGGGCGCCCGAAAGCGCCCCTTGGATCGGTCCTGTCCGCGCGGCTCAGTGAACGCTGACCGGCGTCATGTCGTTCTGGCGCGCGACCATGAAGGCCAACTTGCGGTCCTTGACCAGCGCCAGCCGTTCGCCGGTCTCGCTGCCGATGGCATACAGCGTCTCGATCCCCTCGGCCTGCTCGCGGATCTCGTCGGGCAGGTCGGCCACGGCCACGGGCCGGATATAGACGATGGGACGCCCCTCGGTGGTGGCTGCGTCATGGTGATTGGTCATCGCTCCCCCTCCTGTTCAGCTGTTCGACGCCGCGTTGATGCGGATGGTCTGCACGACGGTCTCGGGCACCGCGCGCTTCAGGTCGATATGCAGCAACCCATGCTCCATCGACGCGCCCGCGACCTCCACCCCTTCGGCCAGCACGAAACTGCGCTGGAATTGCCGCGCCGCGATCCCGCGGTGCAGGAACACACGCTCGGCCCCGGCGTCGGCCTGCTTGCCGCGGATCACCAGCTGCCGGTCCTCCAGCGTGATCGACAGGTCATCCTCGGCAAAGCCCGCCACCGCCAGCGTGATGCGATAGGCGTTTTCGCCGGATTGTTCGATGTTGTAGGGCGGGTAGCCGTTCGCGTCGGCCTTCGCCGTGCGTTCCACCAGCCGTTCCAGTTGATCGAACCCCAGCAGAAAAGGGTGCGATCCAAGGGTCAGTTTCGTCATGCGGGGCACATCCTTGCATCAAGCGATCTGCACGTTGGGCGGCACCCCGGTTTCGGCAATGCCGCATTGCCCGAAATATGGGGCGCGCCCCCGCGCTCTGCAAGGCTTGGCGGATGCCGGGCGGCACGCTAGACTGCGGGCCTCAGGCAGTGCCGCAACCGGAACCACCCGCAGATGAACGCCCCCAAAGGCCCCAGCGAGATGACGCACGAGGACGTGCTGCGCGTGAAGCTCGAGGTGCTTCGCCGCGAACACCGCGACCTCGACGACGCCATCGCGGCCCTGCACGACGCGGTGAACCCCGACCAGCTGACCCTGAAACGCCTGAAGAAGCAGAAGCTCACCCTAAAGGACCGCATCTCGCGGATCGAGGATGAACTGACCCCCGACATCATCGCGTGACACGGCGCGCGATCCCCGCACGGCACACGTTGCGCCCCGCGCGCGCGTGTCTATAGTGCGGCGCTCCGGAAAAGGCTCGCAGGGGCAAGGCGCATGGCGGATATCGAAGTGGGCATCATCATGGGCAGCCAGTCCGACTGGCCGACCATGCGCGAGGCGGCAGGCATCCTCGACGAGCTGGGCGTGCCCTACGAGACGCGGATCGTCTCGGCGCATCGCACGCCCGACCGGCTTTGGGACTACGGGCGCGCCGCCGCCGGGCGCGGCCTCAAGGTCATCATCGCGGGCGCGGGCGGGGCGGCGCATCTGCCCGGCATGATGGCGTCGAAGACGCGGGTGCCGGTGATCGGCGTGCCGGTCCAGACAAAGGCGCTCTCGGGCGTCGATTCGCTCTATTCCATCGTCCAGATGCCCAAGGGCTACCCGGTCGCCACCATGGCGATCGGCGCGGCGGGGGCCGCCAACGCCGGCCTGATGGCCGCCGCGATCCTTGCGACATCGGATGCCGCGCTGGCCGACCGCCTCGACGCCTGGCGCGCGGCGCTTTCGGCCTCCATCCCCGAGACCCCCTCCGATGACTGAGATGCTCCCCCCCGGCGCCACCATCGGCATCCTCGGCGGCGGACAACTCGGCCGCATGCTCGCCATGGCCGCCGCGCGCCTCGGCTACCGCTGCCACATCTTCGAGCCGGGCGCGGCGCCAGCCGCCGACGTGGCCCATGCCTGGACCAAGGCCCCCTACGAAGACCTCGAGGCGTTGCGCGCCTTCGCGCAAACCTGCGATCTCATCACCTACGAGTTCGAGAACATCCCGGCCGCCTCGCTCGACGTGCTGGCCGAGACCACGCCGCTTTTCCCCGACCGGCGCGCGCTCGAGACGAGCCAGGACCGGCTGACCGAGAAGACATTCCTCGCGGGGCTGGGCCTTGCCACCGCGCCCTTCGCGCCCATCGACACCCCCGCCGACCTGCAGGCGGCGCTGGCCACAACCGGCACCCCCGCGATCCTCAAGACCCGCCGCTTCGGCTATGACGGCAAGGGCCAGGCCCGCGTCATGACCCCCGACGAGGCCGAGGCCGCGCTGGCCACCCTGCAAGGCGCCCCCGCCATCGCCGAGGGCTTCGTCCGCTTCTCCCGCGAGATCAGCGTCATCGCCGCCCGCGGGCGCGACGGCACGGTCGCGGCCTATGATCCGGGCGAGAACGTCCACCGCGACGGCATCCTCGCCACCACCACCGTCCCCGCGCCCTTGCCGCTGCTGCAGCGCACCGACGCGGTGCTGATCGCCTCGCGCATCCTCACCGCGCTCGACTATGTCGGCGTGATGGGGGTGGAGCTCTTCGTCACCCCGCAGGGCCTCGTCGTGAACGAGATCGCGCCGCGGGTCCACAACTCCGGCCACTGGACGCAGGCGGGCTGCGCCGTCGACCAGTTCGAGCAGCACATCCGCGCCATCGCGGGCTGGCCGCTCGGCAATGGCGAGCGCCACGCCAACGTGGTCATGGAGAACCTGATCGGCGCGGATCTCGACCGCGCCCCGGCGCTGGCCGCGGAACCGGGCGTGCAGCTCCACCTCTACGGCAAGGCCGAAACCCGCCCCGGCCGCAAGATGGGCCATGTCAACCGGGTGACCGGCCCGGCCTGAGCCGCCCCTTCATCTTCCTCCAAATACGGACCCCGTCCCCGACGCCCGCACCGCCGCCGGGCACCAGGTGCCGAACCTCCACGCATCCCGTGGCAACGCGCCCCGAGGAGGGCGCCAACGGCGCCTGACGAGGGGCGCCCCCTACTCCACGCTCCGCTCGATCACGTCGATCAACGTCAGGTCGGGGTCGAAGGCTCCTGTCCGCAGGAACAGCAGGGTCTCGGCGATCACCAGCGGGTTGTTCATCATGAAGGTATGGGTCACCGGCAGCACGATATGGTCGGCCATGCCCTCCACCCGCGTGCTCTCCACGGCGACCTTGCCGTCATCCTCGCCGGGGATCAGCGCCGAGTAGAAAGGGTTCAGCGTCTGGTTTCCCGCGATCACGCCCAGCTGGAAATCGACCGGCGGCAGCCGGTTGGGCAGATCCCCCTCCCCCGTGCCCAGCTGCATCCCCGCGGGCCCGTTGATCCATTCGAAGGGCTCGAGCGGCCCCAGCACGTCCACCAGCTCCGAGCCCGCGTTGGGCGGGGCCAGCATCACCACCCGGCCCAGGTGCGGCGGCCGGTGCCGGGCCAGCCAGTAACGCAACAGGATGCCACCCATCGAATGGGTCACGACATGCACCCGCCCCGCGCCGCAGCGCGCCATGGCGGGCAGAAGCGTCACGGGCGCAAGCTCGGCGATCGAGGCGCGGGTCGAGGGATAGCCGCGGTTCACGACCCGGTAGCCCTCGGCCTCCAGCGCCTCTTCCATCACGAGAAGCGAGGCCTCGGTCCGCGCCAGCCCGTGCAGCAGGATCACGCACTCCTCGGCCCGCGCCGGCAGCGCGAGGGACAGGAGAAGAAGCAACGGGCCGATGCGCCGGATCATGCCGTGAACATAGGCATGCCGGCGCGCCCCCGCGAGAGGGGGATGGACGCCGCGCGGGACTTGGGCGAATTTCGCGCCATGCCGACGCCCCGCCCCTTTCCCCGCCTCGCCGTCCGCGGCCTTCTGCTGATCGAGAACCGGCTGTTGCTGGTCAACGCCTGGGGCGGCGGCAAAAGCGACCTGCTCTGCGCGCCGGGCGGCGGTGTGGAGCCGCACAGCTCGCTGCCCGAGAACTTGGTCCGCGAGTTCCACGAGGAAACCGGCCTGACCGTGGCCGTGGGCGCGCCCTGCCTCGTCAACGAGTTCCACGCGCCCGAACACGGCTTCCACCAGGTCGATGTCTATTTCCGCGTGACGCTGGTGTCGGGCGATCCCTTCGCGCCCTGGACCGACCCCGAGGGGATCGTGACCGAGCGCCACCTTATCGCGCAGGAGGACATGCCCCGCTACCGCTACAAGCCCGACAGCCTTCCGCATGTCGCGTGGTCG
The DNA here is from genome assembly GCA_025211115.1 of Roseicyclus sp. Lineage (GTDB taxonomy): Bacteria > Pseudomonadota > Alphaproteobacteria > Rhodobacterales > Rhodobacteraceae > Roseicyclus. The sequence continues at coordinate 7,543 of JAOARA010000166.1, forward strand.
GACATCATCCACTACGATGCATTGGAGCCGCTGGTCCGCTGAGGCCACAGGCCCCAGGCGATCCCCCCGATCACCAGCGCGCCCGCGCCGATCATCCGGAGCGTGGGCGCTTCCGACAGGAAGATCACGCCGCCCAGCGCCGCGATCACCGGCACCGACAGTTGCACCAGCCCCGCGACCGACGCCCCGATCCGCGGCAGGACCGCATACCACAGCGCATAGCCCAGCCCCGAGGTCACCGCGCCCGATGTCACCGCCAGCGCAAGCCCCGCCGCGCTGGCGTCGTTCACCGTGGCCCCGCCGGTCTGCACCAGCACGGCCATGAAACAGGCCACCGTCGCCCAGACGAAGGCCGCGCCGGTATCCCCCAACGGATCACCCGAGCCGCGCCCGATCAGCGAATAGACGCCCCAACCGGCGGCCGCCGCCGCCATGGCCGCCACCGCCCAGAGGGGGGCCGCGGCCGCGCCGCCGGGCCAGACCAGCCAGGCCAACCCCGCCAGCGCCAGCCCCGCCCCGGCCCAGCGCCGCGCGGGCGGGCGTTCGCCCAGCATCAGCGCGCCCGCGAACATCGTCACCTGCACGCCCCCGAACAGGATCAGCGCGCCAAGCCCTGCGTCCATCGCCAGGTAGGCGACCGAGAAGCCCACGAGATAGGTGGTCAGCATCGCACCGCCGAGGACGCGTTTGGGCTGCAAAAGCGGCACCGAGCCGTGCCGGAGCCGGATCAGCAGCACCAGAACGGCCGCCCCCGCCACCGCGCGCACCAGCGCGAAATCGAGCGCGCCGATCTCGCCCGCCGCCACCGCGGCGCGGTTCAGGACCGAGTTGGCGGCGAAGGCCGACATGACGAGAGCGGTGAGCGCGATCAGCCTCATGCCAGCATCCGCGCCGCCAGCGCGCCCGCGAGGTAAGAGACCTTCCCGCCCGAGATCGTTCCGCCGACACGGCCCGCGTCGTCCATGATGACGAGGTCGGCGCGCAGCCCCTCGGCGATGCGCCCGCGATCCTGCCAGCCCATCACCCGCGCAGGCCCCTCCGAGACCAGCGCCCATGCGGCAGGCCAACCGTAGCGGTCGCTCAGTTTCAGCCCGGCGCGGGCGAGCGTCGGGTAGTGGTAATCCGAGACCAAGGCATCCACGAGGCCCGCCGCGACCAGGTCCTCGGCCGCGACCTTGCCGCTGTGCGAGCCGCCGCGCACCACGTTGGGGGCGCCCATGATGACCGGTTCGCCCGCCGCCTTGGCGGCCTCGGCCGCGGCGCGGGTTTCGGGGAACTCGCACAGATCGGCCCCAAGCGCCCGAAACTTGGCCCGATCCTCCGGGGTGTGGTCATCATGGCTGCCCATGCGCACGCCCTGCGCCGCCAGCCGCGCGGCGATGGGGGCAAGCGCCGCCGCCACCTCGGGGCCGTTGGCGTGCAACGCCCCGAGCAGCCGCTCATGCGCCTCGGGCGAGCGTCCCGCCTTGAGCGCCTGCCCGGTCAGGCCCGGCGGGCGCTTGCCCTTGGCCAGCTGCGCATGGGGCAGGTGGTCGTTCCAGACGACGAAGCCGATCCCATGCCGCGCCACGAGATCGGCCATCGCCTCCAGCGTGTCGAGCATGTGGGTCTCGACGCGCAGCTGCATCGCCATGTCGGTCAGCGTCTCGGCCCCCGCCAGCGTTTCGGCCAGCGTGGCCGAGAACTCGGGGCTGCGCATCCCGCCTTCCCAGCTCCAGAACTGGGCGAGAACGGCAGTGGTGATCCCCGCCGCGCCGCATTCCGCATCCAGACCCGCCAGCCCGGCCTCGGGGCGGTCGACCGCGCCGCGGCGCGGTGCCATGTGACGCTCGAACCCGTCGCCGTGCAGGTCGATGATGCCGGGCAGGATGCGCCAGCCCGACAGGTCGATCTCGCGCCCGCCGCCCGGCACGATCCGCCCGCCTTCCAGCGACAGCGGCTCGCGCGCGAAGCCGTCCGGCAGCAGAACCTCGGCCCCGGTCAGGCGCAGGGGCGGCAGGGCGCGCGGCTCACGCATCCTGCCAGGCCCGCGCGATCAGGATTGCGGGGTCGGCCTCGGCCAGCCCCTTGGCGATGGCGAGGCGCTCCTCGACCTCGGCCGCGACAAGGGTGGGCGTCTCGACGCCCATCTCGGCGGCGACTCGCTGGAAGACGGCATTGTCCTTGAGGATGCCTGCAATGGTGAAGCCGGTCGTCGGATCCTCGCCCAGGATCTTGGGCAGCCGGTCGCGGATCATCGGGATACCGGCCGGCCCGCCGCACAGGATCGTCAGCGCGGTCTCGAGCGGAAGGCCCGCGCGCTTGGCCACGCGCAGCTGTTCGACAAGCCCCGCGACATAGCTCTGGAGCATCGCGTTGTTGACCGTCTTCATCACCATGCCGGTGCCCAGCGGCCCGACATGGAAGATCCGGCCGGTCAGGGGCGACAGCGCCGCGAGCGCGCGGGCGGCCGCGGCCTCCTCGCCGCCGACGAAGATGCCGCAAGCCCCCGCCGCGACCAGTTCGGGGCCGCCCGAGATGGGCGCGTCACAGATCGCCGCCCCCGCCGCGGCGATGCGCCCGGCGCGCGCCTTGACCACGCCGGGCACGACCGTGCTGGTCTCGAGGATCAGCTTGCCCGACAGGTCGCAGTCCAGCAGCGCCTCCAGCACCGCCTCGACCGCCGCATCATCGTAGAGCGAGGTCACCAGCACATCGGACGCCGCGACCAGCGCGGGCAGGTCGGCGGCCTGCGCCACCCCCTCGACGGCGCGGCCACTGCGGGTCCAGCCGGTGACCGGCACGTCCTGCGCCGCGAAGCGCCCCGCCATGGCCGCGCCCATCCGGCCCAAGCCGATCACCCCGATCCTGTCCATCGCATCGCCCCCGTTCGGTTCACCGGGTCTTTGGCACGGAGAGGGCCGAACCGGCAACCTGTCGCGTGGCCGTCGCGGGCCCCGGCCTGACACCGGCGCGGGCAACCCCGCAGCAACACGGCCTTGCCAGACCTGTATCGCTGGCGTCAGCATGGCGCGGCACATGCGTCGGAGGACAGATGCCGGAGATCGCCCAGACCGCGGCCGAGATGATCGGCGGCATGTCGCCCGAGTTGAAACCGGGGCTGTGGGTCTTCGTGACCGTGCCGCAGCGCGCGGATGCCGCGCGTCTCATGCCGCGGGTGCTGGCGAGCTTTGCCGAGGCCGAAGGGCTGTCGCTGATCCTGCCGGCCGACATGGCCGAGGGGCAGCCGATGCGGCTGATCACGCTGCGCGTCCATTC
>JAOARA010000167.1 GCA_025211115.1 Roseicyclus sp.
CGGGGGGGGGGCGGGGGGGGGGGGGGGGGGGGGGGGGGGGGGGGGGGGGGGGCGGGGGGGGGGGGGGGCGGGGATGGGCCCGGGGGGGGCCGGGGGGGGCCGCGCCGCCGGTGACAGCGGCGCAGCCCGGTGTTCGATCAGGGCTCGAGGCGGTGGAGCGTGCCTGCGTCCTGCGCGACGTAGAGCGCGCCGTCAGGGCCGGTCACGACCGAGCGGAAACGGCCCGAGGGGATAGGCAGGGTCATCTCGGTGACATCGACGACGGCCGAGAGGTCGTCGTTGAACTCGATCACGTCGATGCGCTGGCCGATCGGCGTGCCGCCGAAGCCGATGCCCATGATGCCCACGACCATCGCGCCGTCCCAGGAGCCCCAGTGGCTGCCCTCGAGGAAGGCCGCCGAGGAGGTGCCCTGCGACCAGCCGTTGTTGTCCCAGACCGGCATCATGACATCCTCGAAACGGGTGTCGGTCATCGGCATGTAGGCGCGGCGCTCGTGGCGGTCCATGCCCTCGAACTGCAGCGGTTCATAGCCGCAATAGTTGGAGGGGCAATCGCCGCGGCCCGCGGTGTTCGGGGCCGGATCCCAGCCGCCGTTGCCGCCGTTCACCAGCACCGTGATCTCGTCCGAGTGCCACGGGCCATGCTCGGCGATGACCGGCGTGCCGGTGTCGGGATCGAAGGCGATGCCCTGCACGTTGCGGTGGCCGTAGGTGTAGATGCGGCTGTCGAAACCTTCGGGCGGGGCATTCTCGGGATGCGCGTTGCCGTCGGTGTCGATGCGCAGCACCTTGCCGCCCAGCGCGGTTCCGCTTTGCGGCACGGTCCCGTTGTGGGTGTCGCCGGTGGTCACCCAGAGGAAGCCCTCGGGCCCGAAGCGGATACGGCCGCCGTTATGGGCGCCGGGGCCGCCGAAGGGCTGGGCGCTGGCCTCGGGCTTGTAGGAGATGTCGGTCACGATGTCGGTGCGATCCGAGACGGCGGTGAAATCCTCGTTCACCACCATGCGCAGAACGCGGTTGGTGCCGGGCGCGGTCGCACTCGAGGTCGAGTAGACGTAGATCCGGCGGTTCTCGTCGAAATTCGGGTCGAGCGCGACGCCCTGCATCCCGGCCTGGCCTTCGCAGAACAGGTCGTCGGCGGTGCTGGCGTAGCCTTCGGTTCCGGTCATGCCGAGCAGGTGGTTGACCTCGCCGGTGGGCATGCGCACGGACAGGCCGTGGCACTTCTCGGTGAAGAACATGGTGCCGTTTTCGTGGATCGCCATGTCCCACGGGCTTTGCAGCCCGGTCAGGATCACGTCGGCGCGCATCGACGTGGCGTTGGTGTTGGCGTTTGCAGTGGTTCCCAGAAGCAATGCGGCCACACCGATTGCTCCGGCGCGGGGCAGGGCCCCGCCGATCTTGGTTTTCATCACGCGTTCCTCCCTTGCGTAATCTGCGCGGTTTTGCCGCGCATGCACCGAACGATAGTTCGAAAAATGCGCCGAGCAAGGGGTGAAATTGTTGTTGGGCGTTGCTTTTTCGCGGTGCCAACCGACGGGCTGGCGACCCCGTCCGGGCATGGGGAAAGAGCCCCCCGGCCCATGTTTTGCCGAGGAGCTTTCGGGCCGCGATCTTGCGGAAATCAGTTGAACCGCGCCTCGATGAAGGCGGCGAGATTGGCGATGTCCGCGTCGGACAGATCGGCCGCGAGCGACATCATGATCGCCGAGTTGGGCCCCACCATCTCGCGCGCGCGATAGGTCTCCAGCTTTTCGGTGATATAGGCCGCGTCGCGGCCCTGGATGCCCGGAAAGCTCGCCATGCCTTGCCCGGCATTGCCGTGGCAGTTCACGCAATTCATCGCGTAGCGGCTTGCGCCTGCGTCCACGTCTCCTGCCTGAGCGGCGGTGTCAGCCTGCGCGGCGGCTGTTGCACACACGACTACGAAAGCGCCCGCAAGGGCGGCCTTGATCCTGTTCATGATGTCTTTCCTCCCAGTCGACTCCTCCCGTCGACGGGGATGGACCTTAGGCGGCGGAAAGGGGTTGTCAATTCCGCGGCAGGTGCCGGAGCGGGGGGCCATCGAACCATGGGCTCGGGCAGGATCAGGCGGCCGCGCAGGGCGCAGTGGCCCAGATGCGTAGCGGCGGTCACCCCCCTGTTGTCTTGGGGGTGCCCGCCGCCTGTGCCGGGCCGCTTGGCCCGGCGGTTGGGGTCGCTCGCTCAGCTGAGGGCGGCGCAGAACCGCTGGATGCGGGTGCAGGCCTCGCGCAGGTTCTCGTCCGAGGTGGCGTAGCTGATGCGGAAGGCGGGCGAGAGGCCGAAGGCCCCGCCGAAGACCACCGCGACGCCCGTATCCTCGAGCAGCGCCTTGGCGAAGGTCTCGTCGGTGTCGATCACCACGCCCGCCGGCGTGGTCTTGCCGATCAGCCCGGTGATCGTGGGATAAACGTAGAAGGCGCCTTCGGGCACGGGGCAGGTGACGCCCTCGATCTCGGACAGCATCCCCACCACGAGGTCGCGGCGGCGTTTGAACATCTCGTTGTTGGTGGCGATGTAGTCCTGCGGGCCGTTCAGCGCCTCGACCGCGGCCCATTGGCTGACCGAACAGGGGTTCGAGGTCGATTGTGACTGGATCTTGCGCATCGCCTTGATCAGATCCTCGGGGCCCGCGGCATAGCCGATGCGCCAGCCGGTCATGGCATAGGCCTTGGACACGCCGTTGCAGGTTAGCGTGCGGTCGTAGAGGCCCGGTTCGACCTGCGCGGGGGTGGCGAAGACGTAATCGTCGTAGACGAGGTGTTCATACATGTCGTCGGTCATCACCCAGACATGGGGATGGCGCATCAGCACGTCGGTCAGGCCCTTCAGCTCGTCCGCGGTATAGCCCGCGCCGGTGGGGTTGGAGGGCGAGTTGAAGATGAACCACTTGGTCTTGGGCGTGATCGCGGCCTCGAGATCGGCGGGGGTGATCTTGTAGCCGTTCTGGGACGGGCCCTCGACGAAGACGGGTTCGCCACCCGCCAGAAGCACCATGTCGGGGTAGGAGACCCAGTAGGGCGCGGGGATGATCACCTCGTCGCCGGGGTTGAGGGTCGCCATCAGCGCGTTATACAGGATCTGCTTGCCGCCGGTGCCGACCGAGACCTGCGCGGGCGTGTAGGCAAGGCCGTTGTCGCGCTGCAGCTTGGCGCAGATCGCCTGTTTCAGCTCGGGGATGCCGTCGACGGCGGTATACTTGGTCTTGCCGGCGTCGATCGCGGCCTTGGCGGCATCCTTGATGTTCTGGGGCGTGTCGAAGTCGGGCTCGCCCGCGCCGAGGCCGATGACATCCTTGCCCTGCGCCTTGAGCTCGGCCGCGAGGTTCGAGACGGCGATGGTGGGCGAGGGCTTCACGCGGGAGAGCGTGTCGGAAAGGAAGGGCATCGGGTCGCTCCGGTTTGGGCCGGACAGCGCGTCATGGTGTCCGGTGACGATGAAATCGGCCCACCATTAGGATGCGGCCACGGCGCGATCAAGCCGGGAGAGGATGGAACGATGGACGCAGATGTGAACGAGGGACCGGGCTGGTACGATCCGGAGGCGACCACCTTCGGGGACCGGATGACCGGTGCGCGCGAGGCGAGCGGCTTCAGCCAGGCGGAGCTGGCGCGGCGGCTGGGGGTCAAGGTCAAGACGATCCGGGCCTGGGAAAACGACCAGTCCGAGCCGCGGGCCAACAAGCTGCAGATGCTCGCGGGCATGCTGGGCGTGTCGATCATGTGGCTTCTGTCGGGGGCGGGCGACGGGCTGGACGGACCAGAGGACCGGACCGAACTGTCCGAGGACCTGGCCGAGCTGCTCAAGGAGCTGCGGCGGATCAAGGTCGACCAGGCGCGCATGTCCGAACGGATGGGGCGGCTGGAAAAGCGGCTGCGCCTTGCCTTGAGCCAGGGGGTATGAGCGGCATGGAGACGCGCGAAACCCGGCTGAAACGGATGCGGATGCGGGCCTGGCACCGCGGCATCAAGGAGATGGACCTGATCCTGGGCGGCTGGGCGGACCGGAACCTGGCCGATGCGGATGACGCCACGCTCGACGCCTTCGAGACCGTGCTGGCCGAGGCCGATCACGACCTCTACCAATGGGTGTCCGGCCAGGCCGAGCCACCCGAGGGGCTGCGCCCCTTCGTCGGGCTGCTGCAGGAGGAGCTGAAGGGGCACGAGGTGGGCCGCTGACGACCCCGTGCTGACGGGCTGCCGCATTAACCCGATCTTTGCGAATCCGGGTCATTGAGGGTGTCGCCACCCCAAGATGCGGAGCAGATCATGAGCATGCACGCCCCCGATGCGACGACCCGGCCCGGTTTCCTGGCCGGGTATCTCGACAGCCTGTCGATGGTGGAGCGGCTGCACCGGCTGCTGCTCGACGTGATCAAGGATGAATTCGAGCGGTTGAACATCCTCGACATCAACGCCGTGCAGGCGCTGATGCTGTTCAACATCGGCGAGAACGAGGTGACGGCGGGCGAGCTGAAATCGCGCGGCTACTACCAGGGCTCGAATGTCTCCTACAATCTCAAGAAGCTGGTCGAGACCGGCTACATGCACCACCAGCGCTGCGAGATCGACCGCCGCTCGGTCCGGGTTCGGCTGACCGGCAAGGGCCGCCATGTCCGCGACACGGTCGCGGCCCTGTTCGCGCGCCACGCCGCGGGGCTGGAGACGCAGGGCGTGCTGAACACCGACGGGCTGGACCGGGTGAACCACTCGCTCAGACGGATCGAGCGGTTCTGGTCGGACCAGATCCGGTATATCTACTGAGGCGCGCATGCGCCGGGGCGCGCGGCCGGGCAAACCTCTTGCAAGAGGTTTGCGCACGCCCTTGCAAGGGCGTGACCAGAGCCTTGCAAGGCTCTGGACAAGGCCCTTGCAAGGGCCTTGCGCGCGCGGGTTCGTCCGGGCGGTCCCGGCAGGTCGTGGTCGTGACGGTGGGGCCGGTGCCGCGCGCCCTCACGCCTCGCGCGGGGCTGGGGCCTTTTGTGCCGTGAAAGGGCAGGGGGCCTCGATCTTGCGGGACCGGGCGATGTGTCCGCGCGCTGTTGTCACGCGCTGTGTATGCGGCCCCTGTATGCGCGCTGTGTCAGCGCGGTGCGGCAGGGGGCTTTGCGGTCCTTCGCGGCCTTGCGATGCGCGTCAGGGATATGGCCCGGATATCCGGATGCGCAATCCGGATGCGCACGACGCGGGGGCGGCGGCCCGGCCCAGACGCCGCGGGCCGTGTCCCGCGCGGCGTGGCGCTGCTTGGTGACCGCGCAGGCGGGCAGGCCGTGCAGTGGGGCTCAGTTCGTCCCGGCAACCTCGCCCGGCAGGAGCGGCAGATCGTGCCCCGCCTCGGCCAAGGCCGGGCGGATCTGGTTGCGGAGCGCGCGCTCGGTCACCGGGCCGCGGAAATGCAGGACCACCGTGCCGGTGTCGTCGATGAAGAAGGTTTCGGGCATCGCCACCACGCCCCAATCCGCGCCGTTGCGCGCCTGCTCGTCGCGGCCGATCAGGTCATAGGGGTTGCCCAGCTCGCCGAGAAAGCTCAGCGCCTGGTCGATCCGGTCGCGGTAGTTCACGCCGTAAAGCGGCACGCCCGCTTCGGCCATGGCGGTCAGCGTCGGATGCTCGGCCCGGCAGGGCGGGCACCAGCTGGCGAAGAAATTCACCACGACAAGCCCATTGCCCTCGAGAGCGGCGCGCGGCAGCAGCGCGGTGTCGGCCAGGGGTTCGAGCGACAGATCGGGCGCGGCGCGCCCCTGCTGGGCCGAGGGCAGGGCCTGGGTGTCGACGCCCTGTTGCAGGGCGTTCTGGTTGTTCGACAGCTGGTAGGCGGCGACGCCGAAAAAGCCCACGGTCAGGGCCAGCGGGATCACCATGAGCCAGTTGAATTTCATCAGCTGCGCCCCCGGCGCGTCTCGACCTCTTCCAGGCGCGCGCGGACGCGGCGCGCCTTCCAGATCGAGGCCGCGACCACGGCGATCAGCAGCCCCAGCGACACGCCGTAGGACGACAGCACCGGCACCGCGTAGGTTCCGAGATCGGGCATCATGGTCAGGCCATCCTTTCCTGCGCGATCAGCGCCTTGAGGCGGCGGGCGCGAATCTCGGTCCGGGTGCGGTAGAGCACCAGCGCGATGAAGAGGAACCCGAAGCCCGCCAGCGTGATGACGAGCGGATACCAGTAGACGTTCGAGATGTTCTGCTCGGCGTCGAGCGACAGGGTCGCGCCCTGGTGCAGGCCCTGGTTCCAGAACAGGAGCGCATAGCGCGAGATCACCGCGAAGACCGAGCCGACAAGGCACAGGACCGAGGTGAGATCGGCCGCCGAATCCGGGTTCTCGATCGCCTCCCACAGCGCCATGTAGCCGAGGTAGAACAGGAACAGGATCAGGAAGGACGTCAGCCGCGGGTCCCATTCCCACCAGGTGCCCCACATCGGCTGCCCCCAGAGCGCGCCGGTGGCCAGCGCGATCACGGTGAAGACCAGGCCCACGGGCGCGGCCGCCTTGGCGGCAAGCACCGAGACATGGTGGCGGCGGATCACCCAGATGATCGAGGTGACCAGCATCATGAACCACGCGTTCACCGCCATGATCGCGGCGGGCACGTGGACGTAGATGATCTTGACCGTGGACCCCTGGCGGAAATCGTCGGGGGTGAAGAAGAACCCCCAGACAAGGCCCGTGACAAGGCACAGCGCCGCGATCCCCGCCGTCCAGGGCAGGAGGAAGGCGGAGGTCGCCATGAATTTCCGCGGATTGGCATATTCCCAGAGCGATGACATGGCGGGAACTTAGAAGGGGATGTTGGCGCTCACAATGGGGCAGTCGGGCGCGGGCCTAGCGCAGATTGACGCGGAGGGCGGCGGCGGCGGCGAAGGGCAGAAGCGCGAGGCTGCCCGCGGTGATGCCCGCGACCAGCACGAGCGGCGTGGTCGCGTCCTGCCCCTCGGTGGCGCGGCTGACGCAGAGCGCGCCGAAGATCAGCGTGGGCATGTAGAGCGGCAGCACCAGCAGCGACAGCAGGAGACCGCCGCGCTTGATCCCCACGGTCAGCGCCGCGCCGAAGGTGCCGATGGCCGACAGCGCGGGCGTGCCGAGTGCGAGCGAGGCGACAAGCCAGGGATAGGCCGCGCCGGGCAGATTGAGCAGAAGGCCGAGCACGGGCGCGGCCGCCACCAGCGGCAGGCCGGTGGTGATCCAGTGCGCCAGCGCCTTCATCGCGGCCAGCCCCTCGAGCGGGACGGGCGAGGTGGCGACGAGGTCGAGGGTTCCGTCCTCCCAGTCGAGCTGGAAGATGCGGTCGAGCGACAGCAGGCAGGCCAGAAGCGCGCCCAGCCACAGGATGCCCGGCGCAATCTCGGCCAGGATTTGCGTCTGCGGGCCGACGCCGAAGGGCACCAGCGTGGTGAATATGAGGAAAAAGGCCAGCGACAGGCCAAAGCCGCCGCCCGCGCGGATCGCAAGGGTCAGGTCGCGTTTCAGCAGGCCGATCATGCGGCCCCCTCGGCGAAACTGTCGCCGAACGGGTCCGAGGCCGCGATGCGCTTGGCGACGAAGGGGGTGATGTCGAGCGTTTCGGCCTCGGGCAGGCCGAGGTCGATATGGGTGGCGATGACCGCGCTGCCGCCGCGGGCCAGGTGCGCCTTCACCGCCGCCGCGAAGCGGGCGACATTCTCGGTGTCGAGCGAAACGGTGGGCTCATCCAGGCACCAGACGGGCCGCCCGGTGACCAGCAGCCGCGCCAGCGACAGGCGGCGTTTCTGGCCCGCCGACATCTCGCCCGCGCGGCGCTGCAGGAGGGGGGCGAGGTGGAAGGCCTCGATCGCCGGGGCCGGGTCACGGGTGCCGAAGACCGAGGCCCAGAAGTGCAGGTTCTCCTCGACCGTGAGGGCGGCTTTCAGACCGTCGGCATGGGCGGCATAGGCGATGGACTCGGGTTCGGCCTCGATGCGGCCGGCCAGCGGCGGGGTCAGGCCCGCGAGCGTGCGCAACAGCGTCGTCTTGCCCGCCCCGTTGGGGCCCCGCAGGATCAGCGCGCGGCCCGCGGCGACCGAGAAGGTCACGCCGGACAGGATCTGCGCAGGCCCGCGGGCGCAGGCGAGGGCGGTGACGCTCAGGTTCATGGCCCGGATCGGTAGCCGATTGATCGGCAAAGGGGAAGCGCGGCAGATCGCGCCAGCGGCGCGGATGGGGGCGGCGCGGGAAAGGGGGGTAGGCCTCAGAAATAGACCGGTTTCTCGAACACCTTGTGTGTCAGCGGCAGGAAATAGAGGTCGACCTGCCACAGGCATTTGTCGCCGGGCCGCCACATCGGATCGGAGAAATCGGCCACGCCGAAGCCCCGTTCGCGCATCAGGGCGACCATCTCGTCGAACAGCAGCGCCTCGGAGGCGATGCGGAACATGTAGGTTTCGATGATCACCAGCGTGGCCTTGGACAGGATGTCGGCCGCGCCGTCGAGGATCGGCACCTCGTGCCCGTGGGTGTCCAGCTTCAGGCAGTAGGGGCCGGGCAGACCGCGCTGCGCGACAAGCTCGTCGAGGGCCACCGCGGGCACCTCGAGCGCGCCCGAGGCGTCATCGGGGGCGGCCTTGCCGCCGAAAGGGTCGCGGCCGTCGAAGCGGATCGTGCCGGTCCTGTCGGTGGCGGCCGCGATCTCGAACTGCGTGTCGGGATGGGCTGCGCAGTAGGCGACCAGCGCCTCGCGGTGACCCTCGTTCGCCTCGACCAGCAGGTAATTCCCGGCCCCGAGGTAATGCCGCGCCTCGGCGGACCAGCGCCCGTCCGAGGCGCCCACGTCGATCAGGGTGCCGATCTCGACCCCGCGCGAGGCGATGCGCTTGAGCGCGGCTTGCGGGCGGGTGCGCTTGCGTTCGGCAACGGCGCGTTTCCAGGTCTTGGGGAACAGGTCTTTGAGGCGAAAGGACATGGCAGGCTCGATCCGGTTCAAGGGCTGGGGGCGTTGCGGGCGCAAGGCTGTCCCGCCCCTTGGGCTTGCGCGCGTCTGGGAGCGCCGCCCGGCCGGAGCGGTGGCAGCGCCGCCCGGCTTGCCGTCTCGGGCGGACGATGGCCCATGCGGGCGCTGCGGGCAAATCTTTTTGCCGCGCGGGCTGTGCCGAGCAGGCTGTGCCGCGCGCGCGCCCGCCCGCTCAGAGCGGCCAGACGACCAGCAGCATCGGCACCGAAACGGCGACGATGAGGATCTCGAGCGGCAGCCCCATGCGCCAGTAATCTCCGAAGCGGTAGCCGCCGGGGCCGAGGATGAGCGTATTGTTTCTATTCGGGGTATGGCATATCTCAGGGC
>JAOARA010000168.1 GCA_025211115.1 Roseicyclus sp.
GCCCGGAGCCTCGCAGGAGTTCGTGATCAATTGCCCCGGTCACCAGTTCGTTCTGTCCGGAGGCGTTGAAAACAATGACCAACTACGCGGTGCGCTGGGCCCGCTGGTGGTGCCGGCGCGCTATCCCCAGTCCACGCGCAGCTGGGCCGTCGAGGAGACCAACGACAGCGGTCGTCCGCTCTCGACGGTCGTGGCCCGGCTGACGCTCTACGCGCGCTGCGGCTACCACCACCAGAGCCACTGAGGCCGCGAGGGGCCGATCCTTGCGCCCTCGTGAGACCGGGGCCGTCCCTTGGGGCGGCCCCTTTTTCGTGCCCGCAGGTCCGGGCGGAGCGCGGTCCGGGCGGGGAGGTCGGGGGTCACAGGGCGTACACAGCCTGTACACACCGCGTGCATACGGCGGGGGCGCAGCCCTCGGGCCGCGTTGCGTCAGCCGCCCGCGGCCCAGGCCATGCCACGGCGCAGGATCGTCGTGACCTCGGGGTGTTTCAGGTCGTCCAGCTCATGCCCGATCGAGCAGTAGAAAACGCGGCCCTTGTCCCAGCGGCGTTTCCAGACCACGGGGATCACGGTGCCCTCGATCCACCAGAGGTGATCGCCCGAGAAGGTGGTCGTTGCCAGAACCTCGTTCGAGGGATCGACCAGCATGTAATACTGTTCGGAGGTCAGCCGGAAGCTGCGCACGCCCTGCATGATCGGATCGGCGGGGCGGGTGACGGTGACATCGTAGTCGATGTAATCCTCGCGCGGCTGCAGGTTGTCCGGCCAGCCGGGCGGGTGGGCCACGAACTGCCCGCCGATCAGGAAGTGATAGGTGGGCCGGTCGCGGAAGGCGTCGCCCATGTGACCGTGCCAACCCGCGATGCCGCGCCCCTCGGCGATCAGCTTCAGCAGGCCGTCCTCTTGCGGCTTGGTCATGTTGCCGAACTCTTCCCGGTGCCCCGAGCGGGCCGAGGACCAGATCGGCACGATCAGGTTCACGTCGCTGAGGCTGTCGGGGTCGGCCAGCGGGTCGAGCGTGTCGTAGACATCCACCTCGAAGCCGTCCTCGGTCAGCAGGTCGCGGCACCAGTTGGCGAAGTTGGAGGGGTCATGGCCTTCCCACCCCCCGGCGAACAGCGCGGCTTTCATTCGGGTTTTTCCTCCATGAAGGGAACCATCGCGGCCATGTCGCGCTGGGCGTAGCCTGCGGCGATGGCGGCCTCGAGCTGGGCCAGCGTGACGCCCGATTGCGGCAGGGCGACGCCAAGCGCCTTGGCCAGTGCCGTGGTGACGGCCATGTCCTTGCGCGCCAGCGCGACGGTAAAGGTCACGTCGCGCCCCGCGTCGTCGAGGTAGAGCGGCTTTCGGTAGCCGAGCATGGGCGCGGCGGCGGCGCTGGCCTCGATCACGTCGAAGGCGGCGGCGCGCGGAATGCCCGCGGCGCGGGTCAGGGCCAGAGCCTCGGCAAGGGTCTGGTTCAGCCCGTGGATCAGCATGTTGACGCCGAGCTTCATCACGGCGCCCGCGCCGGGGCGACCGAGGGGGATCGTGGCCTTTCCCATGGCGTCGAAGATCGGAGAAAGGGCCGCGGCGGTGTCGGCGTCGCAGCCCGCCATGATGAGAAGCTGCGCGTCTTTCGCGGCCTGCGTCGCGCCCGAGACGGGGGCATCGATCACGGTGGTCCACTCGGGTGCCTGGGCGACCAGTGCGGTGATGTGATCGGGGCTCATGGTGCCCATCTCGACGAAGTATCGGGCGGTGCGTCCTGCGAACAGGCCATCTTGGCCGAAATGGACAGTTTCGGAGGCCGGGTCGTCGGCCAGCATCGTCACGACGACATCGCAGCTGTCGGAGAGAGTTCGGGGCGTGGCGGCCACCCCGGCCCCGATCTGCTGCGCCAGCTCTTCGGCCTTGTCGGCGCTTCGGTTCCAGAGGGTCAGCGCGTGGCCCGCCCCGGCGAGGTTGAGGGCCATTTCACGGCCCATCCGTCCCAGCCCGGCAAAGCCGACGCGCATTACGCCGCGCTCCCCTCGATCCCCGAGATCGCCTGGATCAGGCTGTCTTCCGTCACCTCCTCGGCGGTGAATTCGCGCATGACGCGGCCATGATACATGGCGACGATGCGGTCGGAGACGTGCAGCACCTCGGGCATCTCGGAGGAGATGACGATCACCGCGTAGCCCTGTTTGGCCAGTTCGCGCAGGAGGTTGTGGATCTCGGACTTGCTCCCCACGTCGATCCCCCGCGTGGGCTCGTCCACGATCAGCACCTCGGGGCGCATCGAGAGCCACTTGCCGATCACGATCTTCTGCTGGTTGCCGCCCGAGAGGTTGCCCACCGTCGTGCGCCAGCTGGGCGACTTGATCTGCAGCCGGTCGCGATACTGGTCGTAGATCGAGATCTCGGCCCCGTCCGAGACGAAGGGACCGGCGGTCAGGTCATCGACCTGGGGCAGGGTCATGTTGTCCCGGCAGTTCATGCCGAGGACGAGGCCCTGTTCCTTGCGGCTTTCGGGCACCAGCGAGATACCCTTTTCGATCGCGTCGATGGGGGAGGTGATGGTGACCTCCTCGCCCTTGAGGAAGATGCGGCCCGCGGTGGGTTTGCGCAGGCCGAAGAGGGTTTCGGCGATCTCGGTCCGGCCCGCGCCGACGAGGCCGTAGAAGCCCAGCACCTCGCCCTCGCGCACCTCGAAATGCGCGTCCTGGAAGAGGTCGCCGCAGCTGAGGCCCTCGACCTTGAGAGCGACGGGGCCGAGGTCGACGGGCGCGTGATTGCGGGTGAGGTCGAGGGAGCGGCCGATCATCATGCGGGTGATCTCGTCCTCGTTGGTCTTGGCGGTCTCGAGCGTGCCGCGGTAGGCGCCGTCGCGCAGGACCGAGATGCGGTCGGTGATCTTGAAGATCTCCTCCATCCGGTGGGAAATGTAGATGATGCCGACGCCCTGGGCGCGCAGGTCGGCGATGACGTCGAAGAGGACGGATTTCTCGGCGTCGGTGAGGGACGCGGTGGGTTCGTCGAAGATGACGGCCTTGGCGTCGACGGTCAGGGCGCGGGCGATCTCGACCATCTGCTGGTTGGCGATGGAGAGGTCGCCGACGCGGGTGCGGGCGTTGAAGGACACCTTGAGCTTCTGCAGGATCGCGTCGGTGCGGTCGTAGAGCGTGGCCCAGTCGACGCGGCCGAAGGATTTGCGGGGCAGCTCGCCGAGGTAGATGTTCTCGGCGACCGAGATTTCCTCGGCGAGGGAAAGTTCCTGGTGGATGAACATGACGCCGTTGGCCTTGGCCTCGAGCGGGCCGCGCATGACGGTTTCGCGTTCGTCGATGAAGATGCGGCCTTCCTCGGGCTGGTAGATGCCGCCCAAGACCTTCATCAGGGTGGATTTGCCGGCGCCGTTCTCGCCCATGAGGGCGTGGACCTCGCCGGGCTGGACCGCGAAGCTGACGCCGTCGAGTGCGCGGACGCCGGGGAAGGTCTTGACGATGCCTTCGAGGCGGAGGGCGGGTTTTTGGTCGGTCATACCTTCAACTCCTCTGCGCCCTTGCGGTTCAGCTGCCGGTCGAGGAACAGGACCGCGATCAGGATGATGCCGATGACGAGGTTCACGGTTTCGGTCTGTGCGCCGATGTGGTTGAGGCCGCGGCGCAGGAGCTGGATGGCGATGACGCCGCCGAGCGTGCCGATGATCGAGCCGCGCCCGCCGGTCAGCTTGGTGCCGCCGAGGACGACGGCGGTGATCGCCCAGAGCTCGAAGAGCATGCCGTCATTGGGGTTCACCGAGCCGCTGCCGGAGTAGAAGGCGACGGCGGAGAGCGCGGCGAGGAAGCCGATCAGGACGAAGTTCCAGACCATGTGCGGGCCGACGCGGATGCCCGCGTTGACGGCGGCCTCGCGGTTGTCGCCGATGGCATAGGCGTTGCGGCCGTGGACGGTGCGGGTCATCACCAGCCAGACGATCAGCACGACGGCGAGGAAGACGATGGCGGGGGTCTGCAGGCCGAGGATGTCGGCCTCGGCGAAGTCGACCATGGTCCAGTTGAGGTGATAGGTCGGGTTCTCGCCGTTATACATGAAGACGAGGCCGCGGTAGCCGAGCATCGCGCCCAGCGTCACGATGAAGGCGTCGACGCCGGTCTTCCAGACGATCAAGCCGTTGATCAGGCCCAGAAGGCAGCCGGTGAAAAGCGCGAAAAGCCAGGCGAGCGGGATCGCGCCGTCGCCCATCGCCTCCATGAAGGGCCAGCTCATCGAGTCGAGCATCACGATGCCCGCCAGCGCGTAGGTGGCGCCGACCGACAGGTCGATGTTGCCGTTGATCATGACCACGGTCATGCCGATGGCGATGATGCCGATGGGGGCGGACTGCTTGAGCAGCAGAAGCATGCTGTCGAGGTCCATGAAGGCGCTGTCGCTGAGCGACCACCAGCGGCCGGCCACCTCGAAGAAGACGAGCTGGAAGGCGATGAAGGCCCAGATCGCGCCGTTCTTGATCAGTTTCCTGGTTGTATCGTTCTGCATGGCTCCCCCCTCCTCAGGCGATCGGCGACCAGAGCTTTCCGCGCTTGGTGGCGATGTCGAGCCAGACGGCGAGGATGATGATGATCCAGGTCACGACGAACTGGACGTAGAATTCGAGACCGGCCAGAAGCAGGCCGTTCTGGATGAAACCGAGGATCAGGACGCCGATCACGGTCTTGAAGATCGTGCCGGACCCGCCCAGCAGCGAGGCACCGCCGAGGATGACGGCGGCGAGAACCTCCAGCTCGAGGCCCTGACCGACGGTGTTCTGCGCGCCCATGGTGCGGCTGGCCTGGATCAGGCCCGCGGTGGCGACGCAGAAGGCCGAGATGAGGTAGGTGACGAACACCACCCGCGCCCGCGGGATGCCCGAGAAGGTGGCCGCGGTGCCGTTGCCGCCGACGGCGTAGACCTTGCGCCCGAAGGGCGTCTTGGCCAGCAGGATGCCGAGCAGGGCGGCGAGGCCGATGAAGATCAGCACCGGGATCGGGATGCCGAGCGCCGAGCCGCGGCCGAAGACGCCGAACCATGTCTCGGACTGGTTGGCGATGTCCATGTTCTGACCGCCGGACCATGTGAGCGTCAGGCCGTGGATGGCCGAGAGCATGCCAAGGGTCACGATCAGGGAATTGAGCCTGAGATAGCCGATCAGGAAGCCGTTGATCGCGCCGAGGCAGAGGGTGAGGGCGAACATGGCGGGGATGGCGAGGGCCGGGCCGAAGGCCGGGTTCTCGTGCAGGTCCAGCACCACGATGGCCGAGAAGGACAGCATCGAGCCGACCGAGAGGTCGAGGTTGCCGCCGATCACCACGAAGGTCACGCCAAGCGCCATGACGCCGAGGATCGCCGAAGAGCGGATCACCCCGAAGATGTTGTCGGGGTCGATGAAACGCGGGTTCCAGAGGGCGAAGCCCACCATGAACAGGATGAAGGCGACAAGGATGCCTTGCCGCGCAAGAATGCCGCCGATGGATTTCATGGCTGTATCGGCCATGCCGGTTTCCTCCCCCTCTTGGCGCAGGTCTTGCGCCCCTCGTGTCCTTGCGCGCCGCCTCCTCCGGGGCGCGTGTCAGACCAATGTCATGCCGCCGTCGATCATCACGATCTGCCCGGTCATGTAGTCGCTTGCGCGCGAGGCGAGGAAGGTCGTCGTGCCGGTGATGTCCTCGGGGCGCGCGACGCGGCCCTTAAGGATCTCGGACGAGAATTCTTCCATCGCCTGACCGGGCCGCTCGGCGGCGCCGATGTCCATCAGGTCACGGTCGACCTGTTCCCACATCTCGGTGGCCACGACCCCCGGCGCGAAGCCGGTGACGGTGATGTCATGCTTGGCGAGATCCCTCGCCCCGGACTGGGTCAGGCTGACCACGGCCCATTTCGAAGCGCAATAGGGCGCGACGTTGTCGAAGCCCTGCCGCGAGGCGATGGAGGCGGTGTTGACGATCTTGCCGCCGCCACCCTGCGCGATCATCTGGCGGGCGGCCTCCTGCATGCCGATAAGGCAGCCGAGGCCGTTGATATCCATGATGAAGGACCAGTTTTCCTCGGTCACGTCCATGAAGTTCATCGGCTTGTTGACGCCCGCGTTGTTGAACATCACGTCAAGCCTGCCGAAGGCGGCGACGGTCTGTTCGATCATGGCGCGGGTCTGGGCGCGGTCGCGGACATCGACGCCCGCGGAAATCACGTTATCGGGGTCTATGCCGGGGCGGGTGCGGTTCGCCGCGGCGACCTGTTCCGCCTGGTCGGCGTTCAGGTCGGCGATGCAGACCCTTGCGCCCTCGTCGAGCAGCGCCTCGGCGATGGCGCGTCCAATTCCGCGTGCGGCACCGGTGACGATGCAGACGCGCCCCTCAACTCCACGAGGCTCGCCCATGGTATCCCCCTGTCGGTCTTTTTCTTGTCGTGCTGGAACGAACGGGGGGCGGCCAGCGCGGGCCGCCCCCCATCCGGGGAGGGAGATCAGAACACCGGGCGGGTGAACTCGCCCATGTTCTCCTGCGTGATCTTCGGCGTGTCGAAGTAGTTCAGGAAGGGAACCTCTTCGCCTGCGAGCACGTCGAGGGCGGTCTGCAGCGCGGCCTCGGCGTCATCGACGGGCGACTGGTAGATCGAGCCCCAGTATTCGCCGCGCTCCATCGCGTCGTAGCCGACGGCGAAGTTGGTGGCACCGACGAAGGTGATGCCTTCGGCGCGGCCCGCGGCGAGGGCTGCGTTCAGCGCGCCGACGCCCATGTTGTCGTCGCCGGAGTAGACGCCGTCGATGTCGTCATACTGGACGAGGAAGGCCTCCATCACGCGCTGGCTGTCTTCGCGGTTCCAGTTGCCGGGCTGGCTGTCGACGAGGGTGACGTTCGGGCAGACCTCGGGGAGGCGCTGCTGGAAGCCTTCGCTGCGCTCGATGGCGGTGGTGTAGCCGGGCTGGCCGGTGATCTCGACCACGCGGGCCTCGTTCTCGATGCCGAGCTCGGTGAAGCGGTCGCACATGATCTCGGCCGAGCGCGCACCCTGGGTGACGTTGTCGGGGCCCGAGAAGGAGGTGACGAAGTCGAAGCCGTCCTCGGCGATGTTGGAGTTGGTGATGACGACCGGGATCTCGGCCTGGTAGGCCTCGCGCACGGCGGGGATCACGGCCTGGCCGTTGGTCGGCCAGATGATCATCGCGTCGACCTCTTGCTGGATGAGGTCCTGGATCTGGGCGATCTGGCGGGCGACGTCGCCGCCGGCGTCAAGGACGACGACCTCGACATCGGGGTTGGCTTCGGCGGCCGCGATGAAGGCCTGCTCGTAGGTCGTCTGGTAGCTGTCGACGCCCACGTTGTTCTGCGTGATGCCGATGGTGACGCTTTGCGCGGCGGCGATGCCCGCGGTTGCGATCAGCGCGGTCGTGGCGGTGAGCGCCAGCTTCGTGGAGTTGGTCATGTCTTTCCTCCCAGTGTGTGTCTCGTGATTGCCGCTGTCCTCTCAGCCCGGGAATCGCCCCGGTGCAATCTGCATCCATCCAGCGCGGAAACGGTGCGGATCGGATGGCCCTAATCTATCCATATTGGACATCTTGATATCCGTAATGGATATTTTGGCTCATGCCAGATCGGCTCCAATTTGAACATTTCGAGAGGGTCACACATGACGCACCGCCCGAACCGCCGCCCGAACCGGGCAAACGGGCCCAGCATACCCGGACCCATGAACAGCCAGCCTGCCGAAAACATCCGATATGGACAAGTTGCCGCCCCTGCCGGGCGGCCGTCCTCGGGCGTGGCCGAGGCCGAGCTGGAGCGGGTGGTGGATTTCCTCGGCGACCTGTCGGTCGAGCTGGACAGCTCGCTGGAGCCGACGACGCCGAACCCGCATCTCAACATGATCCTGCACCTTCTGCGTGGGCACATCGAGGGGCGGCTGGTGTCGGCCTCGGCGATGGCGGCTGCCTCGGGGGTGCCCTATGCGACGGCGATGCGCAAGCTGGCCGAGGTGCAGGGGGCGGGCCTGGTGGAGCAGCGGCCGCGGACGAAATCGGGGCGGAGTTTCTCGCTGCATCCGAGTGCGGCGCTGCTGGACCGGTTCAGCCAGCTGGCCAGCCGCATCGGCCGCATCGCGCGGACGAGCTTCGATCCGGCCGCCGAGGGCGAGACCGAGGATTATTTCTACGGCGGCTCCTACGTGCCGGGGCAGGCGGTCATCGCGCCGCCGCGGGCGCTCTTGTCGCCGCTGAAGCTGGCGGGGGGCTTGCGCATCCTGGTGCATGGCGACCCGACCTTCATGGTGATGGAGACGCTGAAGCGCCAGTTCGAGACGATGGTGGGCACGGATATCCACCAGCGGGCCTTTTCCATCGACCGGCTGCGGCAGGAGGCCCTGCGCAATGCCGAGCGCAAGCGCAGCGCCTATGACCTGATCGCGGTGGACCTGCCGTGGATCGGCGAGTTCGTGGAGAGGGGCGTGATTCGCCCCCTGACCGAGGTGATGGACACCGAGCGGCTGGACCCCGGCGATTTCCACACCGCGGGCTGGCGCGCGACCCATTGGGAGGGCGTGCCCTACGGCGTGCCGAGCCAGACCACGCCCGAGCTGATGTTCTACCGGCGCGACTGGTTCGCGCGGGAGGGGCTGGAGCCGCCCGCGACCCATGCGCAGGTGATCGCCGCCGCGCGCCATTTCCACGACCCGCGCAGCGGACGCTACGGGGTGGCGTGGAACGCGGCGCGGGGCACGGCGCTGGGCCATACCTTCATGATGACCTGCGCGGCCTTCGGCCAGCCGATCATCGAGCTGCCCGAGGTGGCGGGCGGCTACGGGGCCGACCACCTCGGCGGGCGGCAGGTGCCCACGCTGGACACGCCGCGCGCGCTGGAGGCGGCGGAATACCTGATGGAGCTTCTGGAGTATTCGCCGCCCGACATCCTGTCGATGTCGTGGTACGAGCGGGTGCGCCCCTATGCGGCGGGCAAGGTGGCGATGGCCTATGGCTACACGCTGCTTGCGCCGTATTTCGAGCTGGACGCGGGCTGCCCCGCCCATGGCAACACCGGCTACCTGCCGCATCCGCACGGGCCCGAGGGGGCGCCGATCGCGCCCGTGGGCGGCTATGCGCTGTGCATTCCGGCGAACCTTGCGCCCGAGCGGGTGGCGGATGCCGCCGAGGCGCTGATCGCCTTCACCTCGCCCGCAGCGCAGAAGCTGTATGTCCAGAATGGGAGTCGCACCGCGCCGCGCTACTCGGTCGGGGCCGACCCCGAGGTGCGCCGCCTGTCGCCGATCTTCGAGACGGTGGACCAGATGTCCTGGCGCGACGAGCTGCAGTTCTGGCCGCGCCCGCCGATCCCGCAGATCTCGCGCGTGATCGAGCTGTGCGGCACCGAACTTCACGACATGCTGCGCGGCCTTGTCACCCCGCGCGCCGCACTCGCCCGCGTGCAGGCCGGTGCCGAGAAAATCCTATCAGATCCAGTCCATTAGGGAGGAAGACATGGACCCCGAACGCCTTAAAGGGAAAAACATCCTGATCACCGGTGCCGCCCGCGGCATGGGGGCCGCCAATGCCGAGGCCTTTGCGGCCCAGGGCGCGAACGTGACGCTCGGCGACCTCGACGAGGCCGCGGCGCAGGAGGTGGCCGACCGCATCAACGCCGCCGGCAACGGCCGCGCCATCGCGGTCAAGATGGACGTGACCAAGCGCGCCGACAATGCCGCCGCCGTCGCCGCCACGGTCGAGGCCTTCGGGTCGATCAACGTGGGTCTGTTCAACGCGGGCCTGAAC
>JAOARA010000169.1 GCA_025211115.1 Roseicyclus sp.
CGTGGCCTCCAGCCGCCACTGGCCGCCCGGCCCATGGCCCAGCGTGATCGCGCCGCCCATCGGCAGCGCCGTTTCGGCGCAGAGCAGCATCAGGTAGGCGAGCTTGACCTGCGCGCGCGGCAAGTCGGCTTGCGCGGTCCAGTCGAGCGCCAGCCGCGTCCCCTCCCACGGGGCGAGCGCGGTCATCCGCGCCTCCCGCGCGCTCAGGCCCTGGGTCGCCCCCGCCGCGCCGAAGGCGATGCGCAGGAAGCGCATCCGCGCCTGCGCATCGCGCACCGCGTCGCGGATCAGCTCCATCTCGGGGCCGCGGACGGACCCCGTCATCTCGATCAGCTCGACCCCGTTGCCGATCGCCCCCAGCGGGTTCACGAGATCATGGCACAGCCGCGAGGCGATCAGCTCGGCCAGGCTTTGCGGCCCTTGCGGTGACTGGTCATTCATGAAACGCACACTCCCATGCAGGATGATCTGAGCGCGATACTGGAACCGGGCATGCTGGTCCGCAGCCCCGAGAACCCCGACTGGGGCCTGGGGCAGGTGCAATCCAACATCGCCGGCCGCATCACGGTGAATTTCGAGAATGAGGGCAAGCTTGTCCTCGATGCCCGGCATGTGCCGCTCGAGCTGGTCTTTCTCGACTGATCCATCGCATCCCCGCCGCTTTGCGCGCCACCCTCGCACGCCCCGGTTAACACGAGTTTAACGCGGGCAAGGGCAGCGCGCGCAAGCCTGTGCGGTTTGCATCGGCGGTCGCGCCTGCTAAAGCCCGGCTGGGGTGGGGGCGTCGCAAAGGTGCGAAAAGGCGGACCATGGATCTGGACGACAGCCATTTCGAGCTGCGCCTCGCCGAGGGCGAGGCCGATCTTCATGCCGCGCAGCGCCTGCGCTACGACGTCTTCGTCGAGGAACTGGGCGGCGGCGGCGAGATGGTCGATCACGCAGGCAGGCGCGAGGCCGACCGCTTCGATCCCCATTTCGACCACCTGATGCTGCTCGACAATCGTCGCCCCGCCGAAGATCGCGTGATCGGCGTCTACCGCGTCATGCGCGAAGAGGCGGCGGCGCGCGCCGGGCAGTTCTACTCCGAAGACGAATACGACCTCGGCCCGCTGCGCGCCTCGGGGCGGCGGTTGCTGGAGCTGGGGCGCTCCTGCCTGCATCGCGATTACCGCGGGGGCACGGCGATGATGCATCTCTGGGCGGGGCTGGCCGATTACATCGCCGCGCACCGGATCGAGGTGCTCTTCGGCGTGGCCAGCTTCCACGGCACCGACCCTGCGCCCTTGGCCGGGCCGCTGTCGCTGCTGCACCACCGCCACCTCGCCCCGCCGGATCTGCGCCCGGTGGCGCGGACGGCCGGGTATCAGCGCATGGACCTGATCGCCGAGGGCGATCTCGACCGGCCCGCCGCGATCCGGGCCACGCCCGCGCTGATCAAGGCCTATCTCAGGCTGGGGGGCTGCGTCGGGCAGGGGGCGTTCATCGACCGCGCCTTCAACTGCATCGACGTCTGCCTCGTGCTGGACGTGGCGACCATCCCCGAGAAACAGGGCGCACTCTACCGCCGCGGGGCACAGGCGTGAGCGAAAGCTGGACAGGCCCGCCAGAGCCGCCGCGCCCCGCGCTGGGGCCCGGCGACTGGCTGCGCGTGCTCCGCCGGGGCGGTGCGGTGATCTCGCTCATCGCTGTGGCGTTCCCGCTGCTGCTGCTGCTGCGTCTGCCCGAGCGGCTGGCCTTTGGCCTCGCGCGCCCGGTGACGCCCTGGATCACGCGGGGCGTCTGCATCCTCGCCTGTCGCCTGATCGGGCTCGAACGGCGGGTGCGGGGCGTGCCGATGACGGGGCCGGGGGCCTATGTGGCCAATCACGTCGGCTGGCTCGACATCCTTGTGCTGAACGCCAGCAAGCGGCTCTACTTCGTGGCGAAATCCGAGGTCGCGGGTTGGCCCGGCATCGGCTGGCTGGCGCGCGGGACCGGCACCGTCTTCATCGTGCGCGACAGGAAACAGGCGGCCGCGCAGACGCGGCTTTTCGAGGACCGGCTGCGCGCCGGTCACAGGCTCCTGTTCTTCCCCGAGGGGACCTCGACCGACGGGCGGCGGGTGCTGCCCTTCAAGCCGACGCTCTTTCAGTCCTTCCTGTCAGAGCGGCTGCGCGAGGTGCTGCAGGTTCAGCCGGTGACGCTGGTCTATCATCCGCCAAAGGGCGCGCCCCCGGCCTTTTACGGCTGGTGGGGCGACATGGCGCTTGGCCCCGCGATCCTGGCCACGCTGGCCACGCCCCGGCAGGGCCGGGTCGAGGTGGTCTATCACACGCCGCTGCGCGTCGCGGAGTTCGCCGACCGCAAGAGCCTTGCCGCCATGGCCGAGGCCGAGGTCAGGGGCGGTTTCCCGCCCGAGCGGCTGGCCTGATCCGGGGCCTGAGACTCAGAGCGCCGTCCAGCCGCCATCCACGCTGATCGTCGTGCCCGTGATCTGCGCCGCGGCGTCCGAGCAGAGGAAGGCCGCCGTGCCACCCATCTGCTCGACGGTGGCGAACTCCTTCGACGGCTGGCGCGCCAGCATCACCTCGCGCACGACCGTGTCGCGGTCCATGCCGTGCGTCTTCATCTGGTCGGGGATCTGCGCCTCCACCAGCGGGGTCAGGACGTAGCCGGGGCAGATCGCGTTGGCCGTGATCGGCTCTTCCGCGGTTTCCAGCGCGGTGGTCTTGGTCAGGCCGACGATGCCGTGCTTGGCCGCAATATAGGCCGATTTGTAGGGCGAGGCCGTCAGCCCATGGGCCGAGGCGATGTTGATCACGCGCCCCCAGCCGGCCTTGCGCATCATCGGCAGGGCGGCCGCCGTGGTGTGAAAGGCCGAGGACAGGTTGATGGCGATGATCGCGTCCCACTTCTCGGCCGGGAACTCGGGGATCGGCGCGACATGCTGGATGCCCGCGTTGTTGATCAGGATATCGCAGGCGCCCGCCTCTTCGATCAGCGCGCGGCAGTCGGCGCCTTTCGACATGTCGGCCTTGATGTAGCGCGCCGTCACCCCGCAGACGTCGGCGATCTCCTCGGCGAGCGCGTGATCCTCCTTGCGGTCGGTGAAGGAGTTCAGCACCACGTTCGCCCCCGCCTTGGCCAGTTCCCGCGCGATCCCGAGGCCTATCCCCGAGTTGGAACCGGTGATGACGGCGGTCTTGCCGGAAAGGTCGGTGGTGATGGCCATGGTCGCAGTCCTCGTTGGATCGGTTGCCCCGATCCTAATGCTGCAGCTGCGAAACGAACAGGGGCAGGGTGCCGGCTCATGGCCAAAAAAAACCCCGGCACGAGGCCGGGGTTAAGTCATTGAGGCAGGTTTCATACAGGCAAGAAACCTATCGAGCAGTGCCCTCTTTATAAGCAATGACTTGTCCGATGTCCAACCGAAAAGTTTGAAACGCAAACTGCCGCCGGTTAGCCTTGGAGCCAACGGATACTGAGGCAGGAAGGATTGTCGCCAGATGAAGACGCAGTGTTTCGCGCGAATCGCGCTGGCGGCGGGCCTTGCGCTCGGGCTGGCCGGGGCAGGTATCGCGCAGCCCGTTCACGGAATCGCAATGTATGGGGAACCGGCGCTGCCGCCCGACTACACGCATCTGCCCTATGCCAACCCCGACGCGCCGACGGGCGGGCGGATCGTGACCGGTGAAACCGGCAGTTTCGACAGCCTCAACCCGCATATCCGGCAGGGCTCGGTTCCGTGGCAGCTGCGCTTCCTCGCCTACGAATCGCTGCTGGGCCGGTCCTGGGACGAGCCCTTCACGCTCTACGGCCTGCTCGCCGAATCGTTGGAGGTGGCCGAGGATCATTCCTGGGTCGAGTTCACCCTCCGCCCCGAGGCGCGGTTTTCCGACGGCAGCCCCGTCACGGTCGAGGACGTGATCTGGTCCTATGAGACCTTGGGGACCGAGGGGCATCCGCGCTACCTTGGTGCATGGACGCGCGTGCAGGGGATCGAGGCCGTGGGCGAGCGCACCGTGCGCATCACCTTTTCCGAGCCCGACCGCGAGCTGGCGATGATCATGGGGCTGCGCCCCATCCTCAAGGCCGCGCAATGGGAGGGGGTGGAGTTCACCGAAAGCGGGCTCGACGTCATCCCGATCGCCACCGCGCCCTATGTGATCGACGATTTCGAGGCCGGGCGCTTCGTCTCGCTGCGGCGCAACCCCGATTACTGGGGGGCCGATATCGCCTTCCGCCGCGGCACCAACGTCATCGACGAGGTGCGGATGGAGTTCTTCGCCGACGGCACCGCCATGTTCGAGGCCTTTACCGCCGGTATCCTGTCGACCATGCGCGAGACCTCGGCGCAATCCTGGGCCGAGCGGTATGATTTCCCCCGCGTGCAATCGGGCGAGGTCGTTTTGTCCGAGGTGCCGCATCAGCGCCCCTCGGGCATGACGGGGCTCGTGATGAACGCGCGGACGGCACCCTTCGACGACTGGCGGGTGCGTGAGGCCATGATCCAGGCCTTTCCGGCCGAATTCATCAACCAGACGCTGAACGGCGGCGTCGATCCGCGGATCACCTCCTATTTCTCCAACTCGCCGCTGGCGATGAGCGCCGGCCCCGCCGAGGGCCGCGTGGCCGAGTTCCTGATGCCCTTCGAGGGCGTGCTGCTGCCCGGCGCGAGCGAGGGTTACGTGATGCCCGTCTCTGACGGGACCGAGCGCAACCGCGCGGGCATCGCCAGCGCGCTCGAGGCGCTGGAGGCGGCGGGTTACACCGTGCAGGAGGGCGTGATGACCACGCCCGAGGGCGCGCCCTTCACCTTCGAGATCCTGCTGCAGACGGGATCGTCCGAGAATGACGCCATCGTCAACATCTACACCGAGGCGCTGGAGCGGCTGGGCATCGCGGTCGAGGTCAGCCGCGTGGATGCCGCGCAGTTCCGCGAGCGGCGCGATGTCTTCGACTTCGACATGATCTACGAGCGCTACGGCCTGTCGCTCAGCCCCGGCAACGAGCAATACAGTTACTGGGGCTGCGAAACGGTGGACGTGACCGGTTCGCGCAACCTGATGGGGGCCTGTCATCCGGCGATCGAGGCGATGATCGGGCAGATGCTGAATTCCGCAAGCCAGGATGATTACGTCGCCGCCGTCCGGGCGCTGGACCGGGTGCTGACCTCGATGCGCTATGTCGTGCCGTTCTGGCACAACCCGGTCAGCCGCGTCGCCCACAGTGCCGAGTTGCATTACCCCGAGACCATCCCGATCTACGGCGACTGGATCGGCTGGCAGCCCGATGTCTGGTGGGTCGAGGAGTGATCGCCGGGCACCGGATGCCGCGGCGGCCTGCGACGGCGCGAACGTTCTAAGGGCCCGTCGCGCGGCGGATACTCATCCGGGCGGCCCCGAGGGAACCGCCCGGCACTGGTTACGCGGCACTACCACGTTTACCGTTTGCTCGACCGGGCGGCCCTGGGAGACCGCCCGGAACTCGTTACTGTCAACTATAACGTCAGAAGAACCCTAGTTTGTTAGGATTGTAGCTCATCAAAATATTTTTCGTTTGTTGATAGTGGTCTAGCATCATCTTGTGGGTCTCGCGCCCGATGCCGGACTGCTTGTAACCGCCGAACGCCGCGTGTGCGGGGTAGGCGTGGTAGTTGTTGACCCAGACGCGGCCCGCCTCGATCGCGCGGCCGAACCGGTAGCAACGGTTCGCGTCGCGCGACCAGACGCCGGCACCAAGGCCGTACATCGTGTCATTTGCGATGGCGAGCGCCTCGGCCTCGTCCTTGAAGGTGGTGACCGAGACCACGGGGCCGAAGATCTCTTCCTGGAAGACCCGCATCTTGTTGTGGCCCTTGAGGATCGTTGGCTGGATGTAGAAGCCCTCGGCCAGTTCGCCGTTGAACCGCGCGGCATCGCCGCCCACCAGCACCTCGGCGCCTTCCTCGGCCCCGATGGTCAGGTAGGAGAGGATCTTGTCCTGCTGTTCGCGGCTCGCCTGTGCGCCCACCATGGTGGCCATGTCGCGGGGATCGCCCTGAACGATGGCCCGGACGCGCGCGATGCAG
>JAOARA010000170.1 GCA_025211115.1 Roseicyclus sp.
CCCTTCACCTTTCCCCAAATACGGCCTTCCCACCCCTGGCCCCGCGCGGCACGCCCGAGAACCGGGAACCGCCCCCGCCAAGGGCACAGCCGCGCCGCGCCAGCGGCGCCCCCCTCCCTGCGGATTTCGCCCCGAAATCCGCCGCCGGCCGCGCACGCAAACGGGCCGCCCCAAGGGGACGGCCCGCCATGCATGCACCAGGGGATCCGTCGGATCAGCGCTTCGAGAACTGGAAGCTCTTGCGCGCCTTGGCGCGGCCGAACTTCTTGCGCTCCACCACGCGGCTGTCGCGGGTCAGGAAGCCGGCCGCCTTCAGCGCGCCGCGCAGGCTCGGCTCGTAGAGCTGCAGCGCCTTCGAGATGCCGTGCTTGACCGCACCGGCCTGGCCCGACAGGCCACCGCCCTTGACGGTCGCCATCACGTCGAACTCGCCATCGACGCCGGCCACGGTAAAGGGCTGGCGCAGGATCATCTGCAGCACGGGACGCGCGAAATACACGGACATGTCCTTGCCGTTCACGACGACCTTGCCGGAGCCCGGCTTGATCCAGACGCGGGCGACCGCGTCCTTGCGCTTGCCGGTCGCGTAGGACCGGCCGAGCGCGTCGCGCACGGGGGCACGGGGGGTATCGTCGAAGGACAGGGGCGCGGCGGTCTCGCTCGCGTCCACGGCACCTTTCAGCTCATCGAGCGAGGTCAGGGTCTCGGCCATGGGTTACGCGCTCCGGGTGTTCTTGGGGTTCATCGACTTGACGTCGAGAACGGTGGGGTTCTGGGCCGAATGCGGATGCTCGGCGCCCGCGTAGACACGCAGGTTGGTCATCTGCTGGCGCGACAGGCGGTTGCCCGGCAGCATGCGCTTGACGGCCTGCATGACGACGCGCTCGGGGTGGTCGCCCTCGAGGATCTGGCCGGTCGTGCGCGACTTGATCCCGCCCGGAAAACCGGTGTGCCAGTAGTTCGGCTTGTTGCGCTTGTTGCCCGTCACCTGCACCTTGTCGGCGTTGATGACGATGACATTGTCGCCCATGTCCATGGAGGGCGTGAAGGACGGCTTGTGCTTGCCACGCAGCCGCATGGCGACGATCGAGGCGAGACGGCCGAGAACGACGCCCTCGGCGTCGATCACGATCCACTCCTTCTCGATATCCGCCGGAGTCGCGGTGAAGGTCTTCATGTGTTCTTCCTTTCGGGCGTGCATCCGGGCTCGGACCCACGCAGAATGTCCAGCGCGGGGCCTCCCCCGCGAAGATGGCGGTGTTTCGCGGATTGCCCTTGCAAAGTCAAGCGCCATGAATTCTGATTTGTAACGGTAAAACAAGGGGTTGTAGTTGCGGTATCATTTTACCCCACACTTTTCGCGGCACCCCGGCACGGGGCGGCCATGACCGGCGCGGTCCAGGTCGCCGTGGCGGCGTTGCTCTGGCTGGCGCTGGCGCTCTGGGGCGGGCGCATCCTGCGGCACGCCCTGCTCACCCGTGAGGCCGCGGCGGGCCTGCCGCGCACCACGCCCACGCGCCTTGCGCGGCGCATGCCCTGGGCGGGCCTTGCGGCCTGGCTGACGCTGGCCACGGCCGCCGGGATGGTGACCGCGTGGCTGCCGTCGCTGCCGACCGACACCACCCGCACCGCCGCCCCGACGGAGCAGCACCCATGAGCGGATCGCCAAGCCACTCGCGCGCGACCGATGCCCCGCGCCTTGCGGACGGGTTCGACGACGATCCGCGCTGCACCGCCTGCGGCGGTCACGCGGTCTTCGACCCGCGCGGGGGGCATCTGCGCTGCCTCAGCTGCGGGGTGGCGCGGGATTTGGCCTATCACGACCGGGACGCGGCCGGGCGCGCCCTGCGCGACATGGACATCGGCGTCGACCCCGACCTCCGCCCGGCCCCCGACTGGCCCGACGCGCCCGATGACGGCGCAGTCGCCACCGGCGACATCCGCGCCTGCTCGGGCTGCGGCGGGCAGGTCGTCTTCGTCGGCCATGCGCTGTCGACCGAATGCCCGTGGTGCGGCGGCCCCTCCACCGCGCTCGAGGCCGAAACGGCCTATGCCACCGCCGCGCTGGTGCCCTTCGCCATCGACCGCGCCACGGCCATGGCCCGTGCGGCGCACTGGCTCGCGTCGCGGCCGCTGCTGCCGCGCGGGGTGGCCGAACGGGCGGGGGCGGGCCGGTTGATCGGCCTCTATGCGCCGTTCTGGGTCTTCGAGACGCGCGAGACCGTGCGCTATGTCGCCACGGCCAGCGTCGCGCAGCAACGCGGCGCCGCGACCCCGCGCGAGACGCTGCTCGACACGATCGAGATGACGCTGGAGGAGTTTCTCGTCCCCGCCTCGCCCCATGTCCCCCCCGAGATGCGCGATGCGCTGAGCGCGGGGTTCCGCCCCGGCCAGTTGCGCGCGCTGCGTCCGGGCTATCTCGCGGGCTTCGCCGCAGAGCGCCATCACCAGAGCTTGCGCGACGGCCTCGCGGCCAGCACCGCCGAGCGTGACCTGCTGATCCGCGCGGCCCTGCGCGACCGCGTGGTGCCGCCCCATCTCGTGAACCTGTCGCACCGCGCCGAGCTGCGCGCGGCCCGCTATCGCCGCGTGCTTCTGCCGGTCTGGATCCTGCATTACCGGCACGGGCGCAGCCGGTACCGGGTGATGGTCTCGGGCATCGACGGCCAGACCCGCGGCGAGCGGCCCCTCGCCCATGGTCCGATCCTCGGCGCATCGGGCCTGCTGACGGCGTTGGCCATGGCCGCGGGATGGGCAGTGGCGCGGATGGTCTGATGCCCGACCCGGCCCCGGCCCCGCCCCTGCGACGGATCAACCCCCGCGGGAGCGGCGCAAAAAATCCGGGCACCGGCAAAAACATCCTTGATCCGACTCGGACGCGCCATTAGGTGCGCCGCTCACGAACCGGGACCGATCCCAACTTCGAGGGCAACCTTGGGGGGGCGCTAAGGACCCACCACATCAATCTGCTGGTATGAAGGGGGAGCGCCATGACCCGCGCCAACCTCTTCCAACTGGGGAATGGTCTGGAGACAGGCGCCCATGCGGAAGACACAAGCGACCTCCCGGTCGCACCCATCGCTTTTGACGACACCCAGTGCCGGGACGTGCTCGACACCGACCGCGACGATCATTTCATCCGGCGCGACGGCAGCGTCTTCGCCGGCACGCATCTGATCATCGAGGTCGAGAACGGCCACGGCCTCGACGACGAGGCCCGCATCCAGCAATCCTTCCGCGATTGCGTGACGGAATGCGGCGCGACGCTGCTGCACATCCACACCCACAAGTTCAGCCCGCAGGGCGTCTCGGGGGTGGCGGTGCTGGCCGAAAGCCACATCTCGGTCCACACCTGGCCCGAGATCGGCTACGGGGCCTTCGACGTGTTCATGTGCGGCGATGCCGAGCCGTGGCGCGCGGTCGACGTGCTCAAGCGCGCCTTCGCCACCGAGACGGTCCACGTCAAGGAACTGCGCCGCGGCGAGGGGCTGGTCGAAGAGACCGCCGCCGCCTGACACCGGTCCAGATGACCGACGGGCCGCGCGGGCGATCTGCGCGGCCCGTTTCCATGTTCACCGGAGGATACGCCATGACCGACCGCGACAGCTGGCCCGCAGACTGGAATGTCGAACGGCTGCACGCCGATCACGCGCAGGCCTTGCGCATCAGCCGCGAATTCTACGACAGCGCGACCGAGCACCAGCGCATCCGCGTCTTCGAGAACCCGACCTTCGGGCGGATCATGACGCTCGACGGGGTGGTGCAGGTGACCGAGGCCGACAATTTCATCTACCACGAGATGCTGACCCATGTGCCCATTCTCGCCCATGGCGCGGCGCGCCGCGTGCTGATCGTGGGCGGCGGCGATGGCGGCATGGCGCGCGAGGCGTTGAAACATGCCAGCGTCGAGCAGGTGACCATGGTCGAGATCGACGGCGGCGTGGTGGAGTTCTGCAAGGAGTATCTGCCGGGCATCTCGGCCGGGGCCTTCGACGATCCGCGGCTTGACCTCGTGATCGCGGACGGGGCCGATTTCATGCGGCAGAACGCCGATCTCTACGACGTGATCATCGTCGACTCGACCGATCCGGTCGGCCCCGGCGAGGTGCTTTTCACCGATACGTTCTACGGCCACGCCAAGGCGCGGTTGGCACCCGGCGGCATCCTCGTCACGCAGAACGGCGTGCCCTTCCTGCAGGGCGAGGAGCTGACGAACACGATGCGCGCCTTCCGGGCGCTGTTTGCCGATGCGACCTGTTACCTCGCCACGATCCCGACCTATGCGGGCGGCCCGATGGCGCTGGGATGGGGCACGGATGGCGCGGCGCGGGGCGTGGACCTTGCGACGCTGTCCGCGCGCTTCGCGGCCTCGGGGATCGAGACCGACTATTACACGCCCGAGGTCCACCTCGGCGCCTTCGCGCTGCCGCCCTATGTCTCCCGGCTGATCGGCTGAGACGCGGGGGCGGCCGGCGTCGGATTTCCGTATTTTTGGGAAGATGAAGACACAAGCGGGCGCGCGTTAACCTTGATGCGGGGTTAACGGCCGGGCGGGGTCATTCCGGGCGGCAGATCTCTGCGCGCGCGATGGCCAGGCCGGTGCGCCACAAGAGGCCCGCGACCACGGCGGCGAGACCGGCCAGCACCGCAAGCCCGATGCCGATATGGGCGGCACTCTCGGCGGCGCGGCCATAGACGAAGCTCGCCACCGACAGGGCCGCAAGCGGGAAGCTGAGGGCCCACCAGCTGAGGGCGAAGGGCAGTTTCATCAGCTTGGGCAGCTGCACCGCGACCAGCACGGCGAAGACATAGGCGATGTCGATCAGGATATGGGCAAAGGCGTCGATGCCGCCGCCCGTCAGGCGAAGGTAGCCCACGAAGGCCACCGCGGGCGGCGCGATCAGGATCACCAGTGTCGGGAAGAGCCGACCGGGGATCGGCGCGTGGAAGATCAGCCGGTTGAAGACCAGCACCAGCAGGATCAGCCAGAAGACCAGCCCCGCCGAGAAGAACAGCCAGCTGGTCTCCTCCCACCCCAGTGGCGCGCCCGCGAGCGGCACGATCACGTTGCCCACCGCGGGGATGAACCAGGCCGGCGTGAGGTGGCCCACCTCGAAGGCGCGGTGGCTGATCCAGCCCGAGATCACCATCACCGTCAGCACCCCCTGCCCCAGCGTGCCGACGATCCAGAGCGGCTCGGCGAGGCTCGGGCGATAGCCGTGGATCGCGGTGGCCATCAGCAGGAGCGAGATGGTGATCGTCGGGAAGAAGGCGAGCTTGACCGGGTGGTGCCATTCGGCGGCGACCGCCCGCGGGTGGCGGACCGTCTTGGCGATGTAGAGCGCGCCGATGGCAACGAAGGCCGCAAGGCCCAGCCACAGAACGGCGCGCGCGGCGGGTTCGGCCACCGGGAAGCTGCCCGCCGCGGCATGGAGCGCGAGGGCGAGGCCGAACAACCCCATCAGCACCGCGAAGAAGGTCACCGGCAGATGTTCGAGGCGGGGGCCCGCCGTGCTGTCCTGCGTCTCTGCCTGGGCCATGGGCCTGTCTCCGTTCGGGTGGTGGTCGGGTGCCATGCGATTGCCATCGTCAAGCGACACCTACCCTGCGGCGCGGGCGCCTTCAGCGCCGCCCAGTGTCGCAGGCCCTGCCGCTCCGGCGGGCCCTACCGCTCGGGCGGAATCGCGTAGGTCATCGAGGCGCGCGCGACCGGGGCCTCGACCCCTTCGGAGTAGAGCAGGCAGTCGCCCACCGCCAGCACGCGGCCCAGTTTCAGCAGGCGGCACTCGCAGAGCAGGTCGGCCCCGGCGGCGGGTTTGCGCATGAAGTCGATCGCGCAATTCGTCGTGACAGCGAGCGCCCGCGGCCCGATCATGGCGAGGATGGCGAGATAGACCGAAACATCGGCGAGCGCGAACATCGAGGGCCCCGAGACGGTGCCGCCCGGCCGCAGATGACGTTCGGCGGTCAGAAGCCGGGTGCGGATCCGGTTCTCGGCCACCTCCTCGATCTCGAAATCGGCTGCGACCTGCGCGAAGGCCTCGTTCAGGAACCGCGTCAGCGCGGCCTTGTCCATCTTCAGCGCCACGGATCCGCCATGTTCTGCCATGTGTTGTCCTTCCCTGCCCGGCTGGACCCGCTATAGAGGAGGACAGCACATCAAGGGAAGCCGCAGGCGGGAGGAGAGGACATGTCGGAGGAACTGGTGATCCGCGAGGATCGGGGGGCGGTGACGCATCTGACGCTGAACCTGCCGGGCAAGCTGAACGCGCTGTCGGACGGGATGATCGCCGCGGTGACGGCGCAATTCGCGGATCTCATGGCCTCTCAGACGCAGCGGGTGATCGTGCTGAAGGGCGCGGGCAAGGCGTTTTGCGCCGGTCACGACCTGAAGGAGATGCAGGCCAAGCGGGCGGCGCAGGACGGGGGGGCGGCCGCCTTGCGCGACCTGTTCGACCGTTGCGCGCGGATGATGCAGATGATCCCGCGCCTGCCGCAGCCGGTCATCGCCGAGGTCCATGGCATCGCCACCGCGGCGGGCTGTCAGCTGGTGGCGAGTTGCGACATGGCGGTGGCGGCCGAGGAGTGCCGCTTCGGGGTGAACGGGGTGAACATCGGGCTGTTCTGTTCCACGCCGATGGTGGCGCTCAGCCGAAACGCGCCGCGCAAGCAGGTCTTCGAGATGCTGGTGACGGGCGAGTTCATCCCGGCTGCGCGCGCGAGAGAGATCGGGCTGGTGAACCGGGTGGTGGCGGCGGATGCGCTGTCGGCCGAGACCGCGGCGCTGGCCGAGACGATCGCGGGCAAGCTGGGATCGGCCGTGCGGATCGGCAAGCGGGCGTTTTACGACCAGGTCCAGTTGCCGCTCGACAAGGCCTACGAGATGACCGGGGCGGTGATGGTCGAGAACATGCTCGACCGCGACACCAACGAGGGGATCGCGGCCTTTCTCGAGAAGCGCACACCCGACTGGTCGCAGGGCTGAGGCCGGATCTGCCGCGCATCTCGGCGCTGCGCGCCTGCGTCAGCGACGGCGGTGGCACCCCGTTCCGGGGTGCGGTCGCGCCCCTGTCGGCAAGCGGGGTGCGGGGGGAGCGCGTGCCCCCGAAGGGGGGGCTCTGCCCCCG
>JAOARA010000171.1 GCA_025211115.1 Roseicyclus sp.
ATGCCCGGCCGGTGACCCCGGCAAGCACCCCTGCGCGACCGCACATGACGCACCCTGATGCCGGATGACCGGCAAGTCCGCTGCCCTCGCGGGGCGCGGGTGAGGCCGCGGCTGCGGGCGTCTCCCCGGTCCGTCACACGGGAACAGTACCGTGATCATCATTAGGGTGCGCAACTGCATCAATAGATAATAGTGATCCGTGATACCTTCGAGATTATACGTAATCAAATTTGCGTTCATGAAAGATGCAGAATGGACCTCAAGGGGAAGCAGGGACGGGCCGCGGCCAAAGTGTCAGGCACAAGGCAAAACGCCCCCTCCGGCAAGGCGTCGGACCACATCGCGTCTTTTGTGATACTGGAACCCCGGATCATTCTCGACGCGGCCGGTGTGGCCACCGCGTTCGACGTGATCGACGCCGAGGCCGGGATTGACGCAGACCGCGCTGAAACCGACAACCATGAGGCTGCGCCGTCGCTGGTGGAAGACCTCAGGGACGCGATCTCGGCCCTGGCCGGGGCCGATGCCGGTGCCGGTGCGCTCGGTCCCGCGATGCAGACGCTCGACAGCGAGGCGGTGGCGTCCGAGGTCGCGCTTGCCGACACCGGGTCGGAGCATTTCTTTCGGCTGAGCGGTGCTGATCTCGACGAGATGCCGCAGCTCGCGGACGCGATGGCGGATGCCGCGCGCAATGTCGTCGATCACCTGGGCGGGGAGGATGGTCTCGACAGGCTTTACCAGTCGTTTCCCGGTGCAACGCCCGAGCGGACGGCCGAGTGGGACGCGGCGGCGCAGGGCGTGCTCGACGATATCCTTGCCGGCACCCTGGAGGTGCGGGTGGAGCTGCGCGCGTCGGACGAGCTGCTGGGGGCCTACGGTGCCTTTGCAGCCAGCGGCCCGGATGGCGAGCCGATCATCTACCTCAACAAGGCGTGGGTGCCGCATCTGTCGCAAGACCAGCTGGCGGCGCTGATCGTCGAGGAAACGGGGCACTGGATCGATCATGCCCTGAACGGGGATCAGGACACGCGGGGCGATGAGGGGGAAGCCTTTGCATCGCGGGTGTTCGGGCGACCCCTGGGCGATGACGCGTGGAGCCGGATCGCCGATGAACGCGACACCGTCCGTGTCGAGATCGACGGCGCCCTCGTTCAACTGGAGTTCGCGGCCCTCCTGTTCAGCGACGAAGCCTATTTCGTGCAGGCCAGCAGTTCCGTCAGCACCAGCGAGCTGGAGACGAGTGCGGTCTACACCACCGCTCTCGTCGGAGAGAGCAACAGCCGCTACCTGTTCGTGTCGGACCCACCGGAAGATCCGATCTTCTCCGGCAACAACACGCAGGGGTACCTGTATGTCGTCGATGCGTCGAACCAGGTCGGCGAGAGCTATCACGGTGAGGTCACCCGCCTGTTCAAGGATGGCAGCGCGGTCATCGGCCTGCAATTCTTCGTCTATCCCGATGGCTACGTGGCCGGCTCCGGCGACCGGCAGACGTCGAGCGATACGTCGATCCTGATCGACCTCGGCGCGAATTTCGCGCTGAACCAGACCTACAAGACCAGCAGCGACCCGGTGTCCGACGCGCTGAACGCGCTGCTGGCAACCGGGGGCGCGCCCACCGCCGTGGCGGATACGGATGCGATCCAGCTGCCCGATTGTTCCGGCACGGTGACGGCCAACCAGACGGCAACCGGCAACGTTCTGTCCGGTGCCGGTTCGGACGGGAACGCCGCAGGGGCCGATACGGACCCCGATACAAGCTATGTCGTCACCCTGACCGATCCGCTGCCGAGTGAACCGCCCTATGGCAGTTTCACCGAGGTGCAGGAGGGTCTGACGGTCACGTCGGCGACAAGCAGCGCGACCGGCGCAAGCGCGGCGGTCTTCGCCGGGGCGACCTCGAGCGTGGCCGGGGCCTATGGCACCCTGACCATCGGCTCGGATGGCAGCTACAGCTATGCCGTCGACGCCACCGCGCCCGATCTTCGCGCTCTGCCCTCCGGGCAGTCGCTGAGCGAGGTGTTCACCTACACCATATCCGACACCAGCGGCGGCACCTCGAGCACGACCCTGACGCTCACGATCAACGGCGGCAACGAAGCGCCCGCGGCCGCGAACGACTACCAGCTCGTCGAGGAGGGTACGGAAAGTCCGGGCACCGCACTTCTGGCCGCGACGACCGCGTCCGGCGGCCTGCTCGTGAATGACCGCGATCCTGACACCGGGGATACACTCAAGATCACACGGGCCGAGGCGGCGACCTCGCTCACGGATGAGACCTTCGAGACGCCGACTGTCGTGCCGGAAGGCGGCGGCGACCCCATATCGCGGCAGGTTGCGCTCACATACAGCCAGTTCATCACCACAAGCGCGTGGCCAACCGCAGACGTGGGAGCCGCCGTTTTCGTCTCGCGCGACGGAGGCGCTACTTTTGTCGATACCGGACTGACAGTCGTGTCCGCACCAAAGGGCAACGATAGGCTTCTCGAGCTCGATGGACACCTCGATTTCGTTTCAGGCACCCAATTTCGATTTGGCTCCAGCACGAATGTTAATGAGGGGAGTTCGAGTGTTGCAGCCTCGGCCAGCACCACGAAATTCGCCTTGCGCGGGGAGGGTGCACTTCCGGCGGTCGGAAGCGTCGCCTCGGGCGACGGGATCGCCGCAAATACGAGGGTCGTGGCCGCATCCGAATTGACCTTCGGAAGCACGACCTATGACTTCGTGACCCTTGACCAGGCGGCAACGGTCAGTGCGACCGACAGTGCGACCGCCCTCGATCCGGGCGACACTCTCGGCTTTGCCAGTGACGGGGCGATCAGGGTCGATGGCACCTATGGCTATCTGAACCTCAAGTCGGACGGCAGCTATACCTATGTCCTGAGTGCGGATGTCCCCGACAACCAACTGGTCGACGACTACTTCACCTATGAGATCACCGACAGCAACGGCTGCACCGATACGGCCGTGCTGCATGTTCAACTCCAGGGCAACCAGGCCTCGCCGCCCGACGCCGTGGCGGACCTCGACCTCGTTGTCGAGACCGGCGTCGCCCCTGGCGACAGCCCGATCTCGGGCAGTGTCCTCGCCAACGACAGCACGGGCACGGGGCCGCTCAAGGTGACAGGCGTCTGGACCGCTGCGGATACCTCCGCGGTGCAGGCCGTCTCCGACGGCACCACATCCGCGACCGGGAGCGATCTGGTCGGAGACTACGGCACCCTGAAGATCGGTGCCGACGGCAGCTACACCTACACGCTCGACAACGCGGATCCCGATGTGGACGCATTGCCCACGGGCGCGCAGCTGACCGAGACCTTCCATTATCGTGTGGCCGACGGCAAGGACCCGTCCGAAGCCAGCATCTCCACCCTCGTGATCACGATCGAGGGGGCGAACGACGCCCCGGTCGCCGTGAACGACACCGCCGCCGCGATCGAAAAGGGCGGGCTGAACAATGCGACCGGCGGTCTCGACCCGGTTGGCAACTTGCTTCCCAACGACAGTGATGTCGATGCCGGCACCACCCTTGCGGTCAGCAGGGCGCAGGCCGGCGCCTCTGTCACGGACAGCGCGATGCCCGTCACGTCCGGTGGTGTGCCGCTCGCCGGGACTTACGGCACGTTGACGATCAAGGCCGATGGAAGCTTCGGCTATGCCGTCGACAACGCCCAGCCCGCCGTCGATGCACTGATGTCGGGCCAGTCGCTCACCGAGGCTTTCGCATACGAGGTGCAAGACGGCGACGGCGCGACGGCCACGGCCGTTCTGACCATCACGATCTACGGCGCGGATGATGTCGTTGCGGTCAACAGCATCACCGTCAACGAGGCCTCGACCCACGCCGTGTTCACCGTCTCCGGCGGTGCCGGGCAGTCGGTGACCCTCTCTCTTGCGACCACGGGCGACGGCCAGGGCGACGCCGCGCGTCCGGAGGATTTCGGGCCGGGCCTCGAATATTTCGATGGAACGGACTGGATCGCCTACCAGGCGGACACGCAAGTGGCCCTCGATGACAGCGGAACCCTGCTGGTGCGCACCGCAGTGGCCCAGGATGATGTCTACGAGGGACAGGAAGCGTTCTTGCTCAATGTCACCACG
Organism: Roseicyclus sp.; assembly: GCA_025211115.1. Taxonomy (GTDB): domain Bacteria; phylum Pseudomonadota; class Alphaproteobacteria; order Rhodobacterales; family Rhodobacteraceae; genus Roseicyclus. The sequence goes on from JAOARA010000171.1 coordinate 4,102, forward strand.
CTCGACGGCACCATGTCGACGGGCACAGGCGTCATTTTCGATGACGGGACCGGGGCGGTGTTCAACGATGACGGCATCGCGGACAGCGAGGCGACGCCTGACGACGACCGACCCGTGTTCTCGATCTCACCGGTGACGGTGAGCGAGGGCGGGAAGGCGTTCTTCACGGTGACGCGGACCGGCGCTTCGGAGGTCGCGCAGACGGTGAAGGGCTCGACCTCGGTCGAGACGGGCGACACGGCCGAGGCCGGGGACTTCTCGTCGGTCACCAACCAGACGCTGAGCTTCGCGGCCGGGGTGACGACGCAGACGTTCTTCGTTCAGACCGGCGCGGACACGACCTACGAGGGTCTCGAGACCTTCACGGTGACGCTGTCGGATGCGACGGGCGGGGCGCAGATCAGCACGAC
>JAOARA010000016.1 GCA_025211115.1 Roseicyclus sp.
CGGCCCGGCCCTGCCCTTCGGACAACCGGGGCGCGCGCGCACGACCCCCTCCGTAGGCCGGGCTTCAGCCCGGCACTTGCCGGCACTCGCCGGCAAGACCCGCCCCCACCGCGTATGCACGCGGTGTGCACGGGGTGTGTACCGGGTGTGACCCGCGCCTATCCCCCTGCCCCGGCCTGGACAGTCTGGGTGAACGGCCCGAACAGGTCGCCGCCGTCCGGCCGGCGGGCGCGCATCTCCACGCGCTCTCCGGTCGCCAGGAACGGCGTCGTGGCAGCACCCCCTTCCAGCTGTTCGATCGCCCGGCGCTCGGCGATACAGCTCGATCCGACCTCGGCATAGGCGGCGTTGGCCACCGTCCCCGAGCCCAGGATCGTGCCCGCGGGAAGGTCGCGGGAATAGGCTGCATGGGCGATCAGTTGATCGAAGCCGACATGCATCTCGGACCCGTTGGCGCGGCCGAAGGGCGTGCCGTTGCGCAGGATCTCGAGCGGCAGGCAGACGCGCGCCCGGTCCCATGCCGGGCCCAACTCGTCGGGCGTGACTGCAAAGGGGGCGGCGGCGCAGGCGGGCTTGCATTGCAGCCAGCCGAAGCCCGTCGCCATCTCGACCGGGCCAAGCGCGCGCAGGCTCCAGTCATTGACCAGCATCACCAGCCGGACATGGCGCGCCGCCTCCTCGGCCGGGGTGCCCATGGGCACATCGCCCAGCACCACGGCGAATTCGCCCTCGAAGTCGATGCCATCCGCCTCGGTCGGGAAGCGCGCCACGCCATTGGGCGGAAGGAACCGGTCGGACAGGCCCTGATACATCAGCGGCCGCTCCGGCAGCCCGGTGACCGGCAGGCCCCAGGTCCGCTGGATCAGCAGCGAATGCGTCTCGAAGGCCGATCCGTCAAGCCATTGGCAGGCCCGCGGAAAGGGGGCCAGCGCGCGGGCGGGATCGAAAGGCTCCCCCAGCGCGGGGTCGGCGTCGAGCCGCTCCTGCGCGGCGCGCAACCCCGGCAGAACCGCGTCCCAATGGTCCATCGCCTCCTGCAGGGTCCGCGCCTCGGCCGCAGGCATCACGCGGGCGCCGTCGCGGTCGACCAGGTGCAGCCGTCCGTCGCGGCTGCCGTCGGACAGGGTGAGCAGTCTCATGGGGTCACTCCTTCGGGCTGGCCGCCCTGCCGGGCGGTGGTGGCGCGTGGCATCCGTGTCGCCGCCCGGCCCTTCAGGCCAAGCAGGGCGCGGGCCTCGTCGGGGGTGGCGATGCGGTGACCCTGGCGGGTCAGGATCTCGGCGATGCGCTCGACCTGTTCGGCGTTCGAGCGCGCCAGCTGGCCGGGCCCGATATGGAGCGAATCCTCGAGCCCCACGCGCACATGCCCGCCGAGCTGAGCGGCGACAGAGGCAAGGCGCATCTGCTGCCGGCCCGCCGCCGCGACCGAAAAGCGGTAGCCGTCACCGAACAGCTTGTCCGCCGTGCGCTTGAGAAAGACCAGGTTCTCGACATCCGCCCCGATGCCGCCCAGCACCCCCATCACGAACTGCACGAAGACCGGCCCGGTGAAAAACCCCTGGTCGAGGCAGAATTTCAGGTTGTAGAGGTGGCCGACGTCATAGACCTCGTGCTCGAACCGGGTGCCATGCGGGCGCAGGGTTTCGCTGATCTGGCGGATCTCGGCAAAGCTGTTGCGAAAGACGTTGCTTTCGGTCCCGCGCAGGAAGGGTTCCTCCCAATCGTGTTTCCAGCGGTCGAACCGGTCGGCCAGCGGGTGCAGCGCGAAATTGATCGACCCCATGTTGAGCGAGCACATCTCGGGGGCGAAATGGCTGGCCGCGCGCAACCGCTCGGGCACCGACATCGCGGGCGAGCCGCCGGTGGTCAGGTTCAGAACCGCCTCGGTTCCCGCGGCCAGCCGCGGCAGGTAGAGCGCGTAATGCGCCGGGTCGCCCGAGGGGGCGGCGGTCACCGGATCGCGCGCATGAAGATGCAGGATCGCGGCCCCCGCCCGCGCTGCGCCAAGCGCCGAGGCGGCGATCTGGTCGGGTGTCACGGGCAGCGCGTCGGACATGGTGGGCGTATGCACGCCACCGGTGATCGCGCAGGTGATGATCGTCGGGGTCATGGCGTGTCCCTCAGAACGGCGACCGGGCGGCACCAGCCTGCGCTCGCGGCCTTGATCTTGACGGGAAAGCAGATCACCTCGAAGCCGGTCGCGGGCAGGGTTTCGAGGTTCGCCAGCTTCTCCATGTGCAGATACATCCGGTCCATGCCGGCGCGGTGGCCTTCCCAGATCAGTCCGGCGTCGCCGCTGCGCGCCACCTCGCGGGCGGTGTGGACAAAGGGGGCATCCCAGCTCCAGGCGTCGGTGCCGGTGATGCGCACGCCGCGTTCGGTCAGGTAGTTGGTCGCCGCCCGCCCCATGCCGCAGCCGGTCGCCACGTAGCCGGGCGTTCCATAGGCGGCCGCCGCGGCGGTGTTGACCAGCACGATGTCGCCGGGTTCCAGCGCGTGCCCGATCCGCGCCAGCTCGGCGGCGACCTCCTCGGGGGTGGCGACATGGCCGTCGGGCAGGTGGCGGAAATCCAGCTTGACCCCGCGGCCCCAACACCAGTCCAGCGGCACCTCGTCGATGGTGATGGCCCGCTTGCCGCCGTCCATGGTCGAATGGAAGTGATAGGGCGCATCCAGATGGGTGCCGTTATGCGTGGACAGCGTGACCTGCTCCACGGCCCATCCCTCGCCTCCGGGCAGATCCTCGGGCGCGACGCCGGGAAAGAACTGCAGCATCTGCCCGGCGGTTTCGTGATGGGCCATGTAGGTGATCTTCGGACCCAGCCCCGGCGGGTCGGCGTATTCGGTGTTCTCGAGCGAACGCGACAGGTCGATCAGGCGCATGGCACCTCCTTCAGCGGCCGATGAGGCCGGTTGCGATGGCCGGAAAGGCGATGACGAGGGCCAGGCAGATCAGCATGATCAGCGCAAAGGGCGCGGCCCCGAGGAAGATGTCCTTGAGCGAGATCTCGGGGTCGTCCAGCGTGGCCTTGATGACATAGACCGACACGCCGAAAGGCGGCGTCAGAAGCCCGATCTCGACCGCGATCACGGTGATGATCCCGAACCAGATCAGGTCGACGCCCAGCCCGGTGACGACCGGCAGCATGAGCGGCACGAGGATCAGCATGATCGACCCGGAGTCGAGGATCATTCCCAGCAGGATCACCACAAGACAATAGAGCAGGATCAGCCCCAGCACGCCGATATCGGCCATGGCGACGAATTCCCCGAAGCCCGCGGGCAGGCCGGAAAAGGCCAGCATCCGCGAATACATCTGCGCCGCGATGAGCTGGAAGCAGATGGCCGCCGTGATCAGCCCGGTGTCGACCAGAACCCGCCACAGCCCCGCCCGGCTCAGCCGCCCCTTGACGAGGCCGATCACGAAGGCCCCGGCAGTGCCGATGGCCCCCGCCTCGACCGGGGTGAAGAACCCGGCGTAGATGCCCCCCAGAACCAGCGCGATCAGCGCGGTGATGGGCAGCCCCTTGGACAGAAGCTCGGCCGGGGACAGGGTGCTGTCGTCGGCGCCGAGGTTTCGGCCCACGAAGCCCGGCGCGCGGATCGCCATGACGATGGTGCCAAGGCCGAAGAGCACCGCCAGCACCAGGCCCGGCCCCAACCCGGCAAGGAACAGGTCGCCGATGGATTGCTCGGTCAGCAGCCCGTAAAGGATCAACAGAAGGCTCGGCGGGATCAGCATTCCGAGGACCGAGCTGCCGGCCACCACCCCCACCGCGAAGCGCGGGGTGTAGCCGTGGCGGCGCAGCTCGGGCACGGCGATCTTGGTGAAGACGGCGGCCGAGGCGATGGAAATACCCGTGATCGCGGCGAAGATCGTGTTGGCCGCGATGGTGCCCACGCCCAGCCCGCCCTTGATGCGCCGGAACATGGCGTTGGCGACATCGAAGGCATCGCGCCCCATGCCCGACTCCGCCACGATGAACCCCATCAGCACGAAGACCGGGATCACGCCGAAGAAATAGCTCGAGATCGCGTCATTGGCCGCCAGCGCCAGCATCGTCGCGGCCAGCTCGGCACTGTCGCGGATCGCCCAGACGCCCAGGAACGAACACAGGATCAGCGCGATCGGGATGTAAAGCCCGGCAAGGGCCAGAACACCCATCGCCGCAAGGCTGAGCAGGCCGATGTCAAAGGGGGTCATCGCGGCCTCCGGCTGCGGGTGGGGCTGCGGGTGGGGCTGCGGCGGCGGGGCCCTCTCCGGGTCCGGGTCCGGGCAAATCACCGGTCAGCCGGCGCGAGACGCGGGCCAGGAACTGCAACAAGAGCAGCACCGCGCCCACGAGGATCATCAGCTTGACCGGCCATGTCGGGACGGTGAAATTCCCCACCGATCCGACGAAATCCCCGCGCTCGTAGGACCGCACGAGGATCGGCCAATGCGCATGGATCAACGTGCCGAGCACCAGCGCCCCGGTCAGCTCGAAGAGCGTCTCCATCACCGCCGCCACCTTTGGCAAGCGCCGGTGCATCATCGTGATCAGCCCGTCCGACCGGGTCAGCCGCCCCGCCGCGAAGGCCTGCGGCAATTGCACGAAGACAATGGCCACGATCGACAGCGAGACCATCTCGGGCACACCGCGAAGGGGGGTGCCAAGGGCCTCGCGGCCCAGCACATCGGCGCAGATCATCACGACCAGCCCGACGATAAGAACGGTGCCGAAGACATTCGCGCCCTGCGTCGCGGCATCGAGCCACCGCAGGGCGCGCCGATAGACGGGCATGGCCCTACTCGCGGTCCCAGTCGCGCAGCGGCGTTGCGCCCGCCGCCCGCACC
>JAOARA010000172.1 GCA_025211115.1 Roseicyclus sp.
ATGTAGCCCAGCCCCACGCGCATCAGCGCGTCCATCTTCTCGCGGATGCTCGGCACCGCCTTGAAGAACTCCTGCGCGTCCTCGACCGTCATGTCGAGCACATCGGCGATGGACTTGCCCTTGAACTGCACCTCGAGCGTTTCGCGGTTGTACCGCTTGCCCTTGCAGGTCTCGCAGGTGACGTAGACATCGGGCAGGAAGTGCATCTCGATCTTGATGACCCCGTCGCCCTGGCAGGCCTCGCAACGCCCGCCCTTCACGTTGAAGGAGAAGCGCCCCGGCTTGTAGCCGCGCGCCTTGGCCTCGGGCAGGCCCGCGAACCAGTCGCGGATGGGCGTGAAGGCGCCGGTGTAGGTCGCGGGGTTCGAGCGCGGCGTGCGCCCGATGGGGCGCTGGTCGATGTCGATCACCTTGTCGAGATGCTCCAGCCCCTTGATCGTCTCGCAGGGCGCGGGCGTCTGACGCGCGCCGTTCAGCTTCATCGAGGCGGTCTTGAACAGCGTTTCGATGGTCAGCGTGGACTTGCCCCCGCCCGAGACGCCGGTCACGCAGACGAACTTGCCCAAGGGGAACTCGGCCGTCACCTCCTTGAGGTTGTTGCCCGTGGCCTTGACCACGGTCAGCTTCTTCTTGTTGCCCTTGCGCCGCGTGGCGGGCACGGCGATCTCGCGCGTGCCCGACAGGTATTGCCCGGTGATCGAGGCCGGATCGGCCATGATCTGCGCCGGTGTGCCCTGCGCCACGATCTGACCGCCATGCACGCCCGCGCCGGGGCCGATGTCGAAGACGTAATCGGCCTCGCGGATGGCTTCCTCGTCATGTTCCACGACGATCACGGTATTGCCCTGGTCGCGCAGGTTCTTGAGCGTGCCGAGCAGCCGGTCGTTGTCGCGCTGGTGCAGACCGATGGAGGGCTCGTCGCGCACGTAGAGAACCCCGGTCAACCCGCTGCCGATCTGACTGGCCAGCCGGATGCGCTGGCTTTCGCCGCCCGACAGCGTGCCGGCATTGCGCGACAGCGTCAGGTAGTCGAGGCCCACGTTGTTGAGGAAGCCCAGCCGCTCGCGGATTTCCTTGAGGATCGCGCGGGCGATCTCGTTCTTCTGCTGGCTCAGGGCCGCGGGCACCGTCTCGCACCAGGCGTAAGCCTCGCGGATCGACATCTGGACGACCTGGCCCACGTGAAGCCCCGCGATCTTCACCGCAAGCGCCTCTTCGCGCAGGCGGTAGCCGCCGCAGGCCCCGCAGGGGCGGTTGTTCTGGTAGCGTTCGAATTCTTCCCTGATCCAGGCTGAATCCGTCTCGCGGTAGCGGCGTTCCATGTTGGGGATCACGCCCTCGAAGGTGCGTTTGACCTGGTAGACGCGGCCGCCCTCGTCGTAGCGGAACTGGATTTCTTCCTCGCCCGACCCGCGCAGGAAGACCTGTTGCACCTCTTGCGGCAGATCCTTCCACGGCGTTTTCGGGTCGAACCCGTAATGCCGCGCGATGGCCTCGATGGTCTGCACGAAATAGGGCGACTTGCCCTTGCGCCAGGGCGCGATGGCGCCGTTCTCGAGGCTCAGCGCCGCGTCGGGCACCATCAGCCGTTCGTCGAAGAACAGCTCCACCCCCAAGCCGTCGCAGGACGGGCAAGCCCCGAAGGGCGCGTTGAAGGAGAACAGCCGCGGCTCGATCTCGGGGATGGTGAAGCCCGAGACCGGGCAGGCGAAGTTCTCGGAAAAGGTGATGCGCTCGGGATCGCCCTCTTTCGGCGCGGTTTCGAGGATGGCGATGCCATCGGCCAGGTCCAGCGCGGTGCGGAAACTGTCGGCGAGCCGCGTCTCGGCCCCCTCGCGCACGACGATCCGGTCGACGACCACGTCGATGTCGTGGCGGAACTTCTTGTCGAGCGTGGGTGGCTCGTCCAGCTCGTAGAACGCGCCGTCCACCTTCACCCGCTGGAAGCCCTGCTTGCGCAGCTCCATGAATTCCTTGCGGTATTCGCCCTTGCGATCCCGCACGATGGGGGCAAGCAGGTAGGCGCGCGTCCCCTCCTCCATCGCCATGACGCGGTCGACCATGTCCTGCACCTGCTGCGCCTCGATGGGCTGGCCGGTGGCGGGCGAATAGGGCGTGCCCGCGCGGGCGAAGAGAAGGCGGAGGTAATCGTAGATTTCCGTGACCGTGCCGACGGTCGACCGCGGGTTCTTGCTGGTTGTCTTCTGCTCGATGGAAATCGCGGGCGACAGGCCGCTGATGTGGTCCACATCGGGCTTTTCCATCATGTCGAGGAACTGCCGCGCATAGGCCGACAGGCTTTCGACATAGCGGCGCTGCCCCTCGGCGTAGATCGTGTCGAAGGCGAGCGACGACTTGCCCGAGCCCGACAGGCCGGTGATCACGACAAGCTGGTCGCGGGGAATGTCGAGGTCGATGTTCTTGAGGTTGTGCTCGCGCGCGCCGCGCACCTCGATCTGCTTCTGCTCGGGCATCGGCCGTCCCCTGTTAACCAACGCTCAACACATAGGGGGCGCGGGGCGAGTCTCCAACCGAAAAAGCGGAACGTTCAGCGAACACCACCGCGCGTGGCGGCACGGTAGGCCAGGGCGGTCGCCCCTGCCCCGATCACCCCCACCGCGATGGCCATGGGCAGGCTGGCCCCCGCGCCCAGCGCGGCCAGAACCGGCGTGCCCGAGAAGGTGCCGACATTGCCCAGCTGCGCCCGCGCGCCATTGGCCAGCGCCCGGTCGGCGTCGGAGCCGTTCAGCCAGGGCACCGCGGCAAAGCCGCCGCCCGCGACCACGCCCGAGACCAGCATCGCCAGCACCGACAGCGGCGCGGCAAGGCCGGGCAGCGCCAGTGCCGCGGCAAAGACGGCGGCCATGGCGACGAAGCCGCCCGACACCAGCTGCGCCGGGGCGACCAGCCGCGCCAACGGCCCCGTGGCAAGCGAGCCGGCGATGCCCGCAAGCGGCAGGACGGCGGCCAGCCACGGTGCAGCAAGTGCCGTGGGAAGGTAGGTCACGAGCGCGAGGAAGAGGAACGCGTATATCCCGTGCCCCAGCGCAGGCGCGAACAGGCGCGGCGTGCGGTAGAGGGTGACGTGATCCGACAGCCGCGGCAGCGGGCGTCGCTCGGCGACGATGCCGCGCGGCAAAAGCCACCACAGGACCACCCCCATCCCTGCGGCAAGCCCTGCGTGGACGCCATAGACCGGGGCCGCGCCTTCGCCCACCAGCAGCGCGGCGAGGGCGAAGCCCACGCCGAAGAAGGTCGCCCAGAGCCCCATCACCAGCGCCCGGTCCCGCGGTGCCGAGATCGCCGCCATCAGCGTCGGGATCGCCACCACCAGCACGAGATGCCCCGCCCCCTCGAGCACGCGCAACGCCATCAGCAGCGGAAAGGTCGGCAAGGCCGCCTGCCCCGCCCCGGCCAGCGCCGACAGCGCCAGCGCCGCAAGGATGGCCCGCCGCGGCCCGATGCTGGCCGTTATGCCGCCCGCGTAGACGCCGAACAGAATGCCCATGACCGCCACCCCCGAGACGGCAAAGGCGACGGGCTGGCCGGGATATTCCACGGCCAGCGCGCCCAGCGTCAGCGAGACCTTGGCAAACTGCCCCGCCGCGATCAGCCCGGTCGCGTAAAGCACCGCGACGAGCGCCCAGGGTGTGCGGGCCTCGGCACGGCGCGGCGGGCGGCCCACCTCAGATATGGATCACCCGGTCATAGGCGTCGAGCACGCTTTCGTGCATCATTTCCGACAGGGTCGGATGCGGGAAGACGGTTTCCATAAGGTCCTGTTCCGTCGTCTCGAGCTTCTGGCCCACGACATAGCCCTGGATCAGCTCGGTCACCTCGGCCCCGATCATGTGCGCGCCCAGAAGCTCGCCCGTCTTGGCGTCGAAGACCGTCTTGATCATCCCCTCGGGTTCGCCCAGCGCAATCGCCTTGCCGTTGCCGATGAAGGGGAAGCGGCCGACCTTGACGTCGAAGCCCCGTTCCTTGGCCTTGGCCTCCGTCAGGCCGACACTCGCCACCTGCGGGTGGCAATAGGTGCAACCCGCGATCTGTTCCGGCTTGACCGGGTGCGGATGGCCGCCCGCGATCAGCTCGGCCACCATCACGCCCTCATGGCTCGCCTTGTGCGCCAGCCACGGGCCGTTGGTGGCATCCCCGATGACGTAGAGCCCCTCGACGCCCGAGCGGCAATGATCGTCGGTCACCACGAAACTGCGGTCCAGCTTGGCGCCCAGCGCCTCCAGCCCCAGCCCCTCGGTGTTGGCGACGATGCCGACGGCCGAGATCACCGTGTCGAACTCGTGGGTTTCGACCTTGCCGCCCACCTCGATATGGGCGGTGACCTTGTCGGCGGCCCGGTCGAGCTTTTTCACCATGGCCTTGGCCATGATCTTCATGCCCTGTTTCTTGAAGCTCTTCTCGGCAAAGGCCGAGATCTCGGCATCCTCGACCGGGAGGATGCGGTCCAGCACCTCGACCACGGTCGTGTCGGCGCCAAGCGTGTTGTAGAAGCTGGCGAACTCGATCCCGATCGCGCCCGAGCCGATGACGAGCAGCTTTTTCGGCATGTGCGGCGGAACAAGCGCGTGCTTGTAGGTCCAGACCCGCTTGCCGTCGGCCTCCAGCCCCGGCAGCTCGCGCGCCCGCGCGCCGGTGGCGAGGATGATGTTCTTCGCCGTCAGCTCTTCGGTGCCCTTGTCGGTCTTGACGGTGACGCGGCCCTTTGCGGGCAGGGTCGCCTCGCCCATGACAACGGTCACCTTGTTCTTCTTCATCAGGTGGCCGACGCCCGAGTTGAGCTGTTTCGCCACCCCGCGCGAGCGTTTCACCACCGCGTCCAGATCGTAGGAGATGTTGTCGGCCTTGAGGCCGAAGTCCTTGGCGCGCTGCATCAGGTGGAACACCTCGGACGAGCGCAGCATCGCCTTGGTGGGGATACAGCCCCAGTTGAGGCAGATGCCCCCCATGTGCTCGCGCTCCACGATGGCGGTCTTCAGGCCCAGCTGGCTGGCGCGGATGGCGGCGACATAGCCGCCGGGGCCTGCACCGATCACGATGACGTCGAAATTCTGCGCTGCCACGGGTCGTTCTCCTCCGGAATGCATTTGTTCAACGTTAAACCATTTTCACGCGGCGGGACAATCGGCGTTGGGTCGCAGGCTGGTTTGCGCGCAGCGCAGGGCTGCGCGCGACGTGGGATACGTTTTGCTTCAGCAAAACGGCCCGCAAAACTGCAGTTTTGCGCCCGCTCAGGACTCCAGCTCGCGCAGGATGGCCCCGTAGCCGCCGCCCGACAGGAAGGCCGCTTCCGCGGGGGTCGAGGCCCGGCCCAGCGCCGCGTTGCGATAGGGAAAGCGCCCGTAGCGGCGGATCACCTCGCGGTGGGCGCGGGCATGGAGCAGGTTGTCGGTGCCCTCCATCCGCGCCTTCATCAGCCGCACCGAGCGGTCCTGATCCGTCAGGTGCTCGGAATGCATGAAGGGCATGTAGAAGAACTGCCGCAGCGCGCCGTTCACCTTCAGATCCCACCCTCGCGAAAGCGCCAGGCTGGCGATGCGCAGCGCGTGGGCGTCGGTGGCAAAGGCCAGCGGGCTCATGCGGAACATGTTGCGCGGGAACTGGTCGAGCAGCACGATCAGCGCCAGTGCCCCGCGCGGCCCGCGCGCCCAGTTGTCACATGCACCGGTCGCGGCGCTGTCCCAGAGCGTGCCGAAGCGGTCGCGGATGGTGCGGGCGAAACTGTCGTCCTGCCGATACCAGGCCTCCGGCCCCGCTTCCTCCCAGAAGGTCAGGACCTCGCCCGCCCGGTTCGGCGTTTCCCTCAGCATCATCGGCGCGCCCTCCTGCCGCTCGTCTCCTGCCCGTGTCAGCCCCCGGTGCCCGTCACGGCCGGATCGCCGCTGTCCTCGCTCGCCTCGGCCAGTTCCTCGGCGGCCTCAACATACAACTCCTGCGCGGTCTCGACCGCAACCGGAGATGCGGCTCCGGGATGGATATTGGCGTAGGAGACCGCCTCGTAATTCTCTTCCTCGGAATAGGCCGAGGCGCGGCGCGTCATCCGCCACAGGCCATAGAGCGCGGTCACGAACAGCCCCACCGCCATCATCAGCCAGTAACCGCCCGGCCCCATCCAGGACATCGCAAGCCCCGCCAGCGGCGGGCCGCCGATCGCGCCCAGTCCGTTGAGGAAGATCAGGCCGCCCGAGGCGGCCGGCATCTCCTCGACCGAAAGGTAGTCGTTGGTGTAGGCGATGAGCAGCGCGTAAAGCGGCTGCGACAGCCCCCCCACCACGGCCGAGACGGTCAGCAGCACCCAGTAGGCCTCGGCAAAGGCGAAACCCGCCAGCCCGACCAGCCCGCCCAGCCCCGCGCTGCCCACGATCAACACGCGGCGGTCCATCCGGTCCGACAGCCAACCGATAGGGTATTGCAGCACGATCGCACCCAGGAAGATCGCCGAGACGAAGAGCGAGATCTGCCCCAGGCTCAGCCCCGCCTCGGTGGCATAGACCGAGGCCATGCCGAACTGCATGGCAAAGACCGCTCCCATCACCAGCATCCCCACCACCCCGAAGGGCGAGGCGCGGTAAAGCTGCATCAGGCTCATGGGCCGCGTCGCGTCGAAGGCGGGGGCGGGCTGCACCGACAGGAGGATCGGCGCGAAGCTGATCGAAACGAGGATCGAGGGGATGATGAACAGAAGGTATCCCGACGGAGCGCCCGCCGACAGGATGCCCTGCCCCGCCACCAGCCCGAACATCTGCACCAGCACATAGGCCGACAGCGACTGCCC
>JAOARA010000173.1 GCA_025211115.1 Roseicyclus sp.
ATCGGGCACCGCTTCAAGGGATTTCTCGAACCGCTTGCCTGCCGCTGCAGCTTCTTTCAAGAGCGCGTCGAAATTGTCAGGTGGGTTGCCATCTTCCAGCATCCCTTTGACCGTCGCATAGGCATCCGTCTTGCTGCCATAGGCGCGCAGGGTCTTGTCGTCGTTCACCCATGCCACCACGATGACCTTCGCATCGCTGTTGCCCCGGTAGAACAGCCGATACTGCTGGAAGAATTTCGCCCGGAACCAGTGCTTGCGGTGATCGCCGAGTGTGCCGCCTTGCCGGAAGGCGGCGGCACCCGGATCTGCAGGTATGGCCTCGGTGACCAGCTTGAAGATGGCGGCCAGCCGTTTCGTCGGGTTTTTCTTGTGCCAGGTCTTGGGATCGCGAGCCTTACGCGCCTCTACCTCCTCGACCAGCCCTTCGAGCTGGTCCAGAAAGAGTGGGTGCGCATAAATCGACCATCCATTCACGACAAGGGGCGCTTGGGCGGGCACGCTATCGCCGCTCATTCATCCTCGAGCGATAGCGGCGCATCGAGATCGACGTCAACGTCCCCGACCAGTGCTGCAAGACGGTCATGCAAAGCCCCATCGAACGCCCGAATGCGGTCCGGATGCGCCTTGATATCGGCCTCGACAAAATCGAGAAAGGCTCCGAGCACGGGATCTTCCTCGTCGCTGCGCACGGGCTCGATATAGACCCTGCCACTCGGCTCGGTGCAGTAACGAATCTGGTCGCCCTTTCCCAGCTTGAGCTGTTTGCGCACACCCGCCGGCACGGTCGTCTGATACCGATCCGTGAGTTTCGAGACATCTTGTGCGAGGGCTGTCATGGCAGTCTCCTGAAGAAAAGGTTCTTTGCTGCCCGCGATAGGTAATGCATTTGCATTGCCTTGTCAAGATTAGACGTAGGATCTGCTGTCACCGGGCAGGTCGATGAACCGTCCGGCGCTGACCTATTCTCGCCCCGCCAGAAACTCCGCCAGCACCGGGCTAGCCGCACCTTTCGCGGAGCTGAGCAGCTCCGAGCCCGCAAGCGAGGCTTTCGACAGGCGCACGAGGCCGCCGGTTTCCTCGATGCGGTAGCAGCGGCGCTTTCGACGCCCGCGCCTGTAGTGGGTCGCAGTGACGATCTGGCAGGTGCTGCCATCGGTGAGCGTCACGGGCGTGGCGAGCCTGATCTTGTCGCCTTCCTCGTAGTCCGGGATCGCAGCCCAGTCCTGGGCGTAGCTGTCCGGGTCTTTCAGGTCGGAGAGGAGCTCGATCAGCCCAAGGGGCGCGCGCGACGCGTTCGGGCCAGCGCTTTCCTCCATGTCCTTGTAACCCCAACAGCCATTGTCGTAGGCGGTGAGGAAGACTGCGCCGAAGGTGATCGAGCCATCCGCTTCGGTGGCATAGGTCGCGTCTTCGACAGGGGTGCCGTCGAGATTGGTGACCCTTGCCGCCGCGTACCAGGTTGAGCCAACCTTGCAGGCTTTGACCAGTTCCGTCTTGCGCCTTTCGCCCTCGAAGGTGCACAGCCGAGCAATCTCCACTTTCTCATCCGCGTAGGATTTGACGCGGCCGTCGGTGTAGAAAAGCCATCCCATTTCAGAGTCCTTTCTCTCAGATGGAAAATTGTTGTCGCCAATGTCCCGAGAGGGCCGCAGGCCCGGCAGGGTATTGGCGATGCTTGTTTGAGAAAGGGCGCGTTACGCCGCCCTCCGGTCATCGACTTCCATCAGCGCATCGAGAGGCACGCGATAGGGCTGCATGGCGTCGAAATCCTCGCAATTGCCGCAGTTCTGGACGATCGCGAAGGTATCGCAGGCATCCTTGAGGATGACCCGGAAGGTGCCGCCCAGGCCTGAGGGCACTTCGTAGGTCCCGCCGATGAGATAGTCCGAGGCCCGGCGCACGAAGACGCGGATGCTGTGGCCATCGGTGGCGAGCCGGATGGCCCCCCGCCCCCGGTCGATGAGCACCTGCACATCGTCGAGGATGTCAGTGTAAAACTGACCGGTCAGATCGCGAAACGCCATGCGGCGCTGCGCCATCCAGTCGGTGTCGCGAAACGGGTTCATGCCATCTGCAAAAGCGAAGGAGGGATCGGCCTGCTCGGTGGTAACGATACGGGTGGTCGTACCATCGATGCCGTTTGAGCGCAGATGCACACCATTGCCGACGATGAGGATCAGGGCCGGCCTGTCCACGGGCCCGTTCCAGTTGGGCAGGAAGGTTTTGCAAGCGCGCGCATGAGCGATCTGCGCCGCCACGGCGGAGGCGGAGAACTTGAGAATAGCCATGGGGATGTCTTTCCGTTGGGTATGAGAAGATAGACCCGCGCAGGCGAAAGGGCTTGCGCGGGTCGCGTGAGGATTCAGGCCGCTTGCGCGATGTCGCCGTCAGGCTCCGGGGTTTCCGCCGCGGGCTCCGCCTCATCACAGGCGACACCGGCTGTCTGCATCATGGGCGGGCACCAGGCGGCCACGGCAACGCGCTGCGCGTCCGTGAGCGTGGCGAAGGGCTCGGCGAAGAGCTTGTCGCAGAAGGCGACGATCTCCTTCTTGCTCGACGAGGCCAGCGTCACCGCCTCCTGAGCGAGGCCCAGATCCTCGCCGAGGATTTTCAGGAGCCAGGCCTTCTTGAAGCGGTTGAAGAGCGCCGCGTTCGGCGTCCAATGCGCGCGAATGTCGGGCATGATCTCGATCTCGAACTCATGCATCAGGCTGTCGCGCTGCCGGTCCCGCGCGAAACAGGACTGCGTCGTGCTGGCGGTCGCATAGGCGACGAGCTTGGCCTTCTCGCCTACCTCGAGCGCGCGAAACGCCGCGAACTGATCGGCGGGGGACCGGGTGTCATCGAGCCAGGAGAGGTCCAGCGCATCATGCGCCGCCGCCACCTGCTCGAGCGAGGTTGCGTCGATATCGTCCATCTTGGCATGGCTGCGATATTCCTTGCGGGCATCGATCTTGATCGCCTGCGTGACGCTCATGCCGGTGCCCAGGACGTCGCTCACCAGCTTGAAGAGCGTCAGATCAAGCGTGGCCTCGGGATGCAGCGCCATCGCCGCGCCGAGCGCCATCGCTCGCTCGGTTTTGAGGTCTTCAGCCAGCGAGGCCGGGTAGGTGATTTCGCCAGCGTCCGGGGCCTCCTCCCCGGTCGGGCTAGCCGAGGCGCCGCGCGCGCCCTCCTCTTTCACAGTGTCCTCCGGGCGCACGAGGCCCACATGGAGCGACACTTGCCCGTTCGCCCAGGATGCGATCACGCCTGCACGGGCGAGGTCCTCGCCGCTATAGGCCTCCTGCAGGTCGCGGGATTCCTCTTCCAGTGCGTCCACGCAGTCGTAGAGAGCGTTGTAGGCGTCGTCATCGAGCTCCTCATCTTCCATCTCGAGCTGCAGTTGCTCAAGCTCGGCGGTGATCTCATCGATGCGCTTCTGGGCGGCCTCGTCGGGCTCGATCGGGCCGGGATAGACGCGGCCATAGTCCGCCATGGTCGCATAATCATAGCGGACCATCGCATCCGCCCAGGCAAAGCCCAGTTTTGCGCGGACCTCTTCGGCAGCGGCCCCGAGCTTCTCGAGCAGGATGGTCTCGACCAGCGCGGCGTCTTCCAGCACCGAATGCTCTTCCAGCAGATCGGCCGCGATCGCTCCGCCGCGGGCCTCATAGTCCTCGCGCACGAAGGCCCCGATATCGTCGCTGACCTGCACGCCGCGGGATTTGAGCGCCTGGCGGACCGTATAGGCCTGCAGGTAGCTGTCTTCCTTGGTGAGCGCCTCGTAGACCTCGCGCTGCACCTCCTGGCTCGGGTGCTGGGCAAAGGCCTTCATCGTGTCGAGCGTGATCACCTTCGCCCGGGCCGCTGCGCGGATGTCGGGGTGGATCAGCCCGTAGCGCAACCGACCTTTCACGGCCGAAACTGTGGTGCCGAATGTCTTGGCGATGGTCTCAGGCGTCTGGCCGTCGACCTCCATCATCCGGGCGAAGGCCTCGAACTCGTCGATGGCATTCATCGGCGCTTGCGTGATGTTCTCGGCGAGCGACAGGGCCGTGGTGACGTCGCAATCCTCGGGCACGATGCGGCACTCGACCTTGGTCTTCGCCGTGAAACCCTTGGCGGCCTTGTCCGCGGCCAGCTCCTTCAGCGCCGCATGGCGGCGGCCACCGGCGAGTACGGCGTATTTGCCGTCGAGCTTCTGCACGAGGAGCGGTTGGAGCAGGCCCAGCACAGCGATGCTGGCCTTCAGATGGGCGATGTTCTCGGGATCATAGGTTTCCGGCGCGTTGCTGCGTACATTGGCGGGATGCGGGACGAGATCGCCGATAGCAACGGTAAGGGGAGCAAAGCTTGTGGTCATGGGATATCCTTCCAGGAGGGTGAGGTGTGGCCCGCGCGCTTGCGCGTGACCAATCCCCGGCTTCAGGGATCACCACGACAAAAGGCCCACTTTGCCTTTTTGAGGGGTCAGCGGGCCTTCATCGTCTCAGATGTCAGGGTGAGGAGTCCCCTGCCCTACCAGTCGCGCGCCAGCATGATGGTCAGCACGCGGACGGTGGTGGCAGGATTGTCCGGGGTCTCAGCCCCGTAGCGGAAATCCGAGTCTGCTTCATAGAGATCGATTTTCCAGAACACGGTCTCGCCCCGGATCTCGACCGCGCCAAAATCGTGCCAGCCTTCAGGGTCATTCTCGGGCTCGAATGTATCGAACGCACCGGTGGCCTTCACCGCCTCGGCCATGAAGCCGTCATCGGCTTCCATAAGCGCGCGAGTGACATGCATGCGGCCCTGAATGGGCTGCACGGGCGGCACCCCAAGGCACGCGAGCTTGCGAAACGCGTCGTTTTGCGCAGCGATCACGGTCGGATCCGGACGGTCTGGCTGGGGTTGAACGGTCATGGACATGGGGATCTCCTTTGAGAAGTTGAAACACCCTTCCCAAAGCCCGCTTTCACTTTTCTGCTTGGCGAAAGGATCGAAGCAGAAGGCGCCTTACCCGAACAGCCCTCTGGCTCTGTAGTTCGGGTTGGGGATGGTTTCGATCCAGCCGCCTTGGTGCTTGATGCTCTCGAGCGCTGCCGAGAGCGGATAAGCGCCCTCGGACGGGCTCCACCAATAGGCACCGCGCTTGAAGACGATGATCTTGCGGCGGCCGTCGTTGAAGCAGGCCACCCGCAGCGTCTTGGGTTCCTTACGTGACATGCGAGTCTCCGTTCTCTGTGTGGTCAGGCGGCCTCGGCACTGCGCCCTGCCCTGCCCGTCTCCGATCTGGCGATCAGATAGTCGCAGGCGCGCTGCGCATCTGCGGCGTGCTTGAAGATCGCACCCTTGTCCGACCGAAGAACGCGCAACCAGTTGTGGAGATAGGCGGCATTCATCTCGAGCGTATGCGCCGTGAAGCCAAGCGTTTGACCCAGGAACACCGAGGTCAATTCTGCGACGATCTCTTCGCGCGCGTAAGAGGTGTTGCCGAATTTCGAGAGACCGAAATCTCGGTTCAGTCGATGCGGGGCTTTCGTGGCATGGGCCAGCTCATGGGCCCAGACCCCGTAGAAATTGCGCGGGTCCTGGAACCGCGTGATGGACGGCATGTAAACCTTGTCCACGGGCGGCAGGTAGTACGCTTCCGTTCCTGTGAAGACGGTCGTGATGTCGATGGCATCGAAAAACGCCTGCATGTGCGGGATGGGCTCGGACGGCGGATGCTCGGGCACGGGCTCCGGGTCAGGGTAGAAGCTGTCGGGCAAGCCCTCGATCTGGCAGGCATTGAACACACGGTAGGATTTCTGGAAGCGGAAGATACGGGCTTCCTCGGAGTGATCATCCCCGTCGCTGTGAACATGCTCATCGCCGGCGTCTCTCCGGCTTTGACCGTAGTAAACGACGACAGAGGACTTCTCGCCCTTGCGGACCTTTGCGTCCAACGCATTGGCCTGCGGCAGCGTCATCCAGAAGGGAGAGCTGTGGCCCGCCATCACGGTCCGCATCGTCAGCAGAAAGTTGTTCACGCCCTGGTAGGGTTCACCGCCCACGCGCAGGGGACGAGAGCTGCCGCCAGCGGCCCATGGCTTGCGCCACGGCAGGACGCCGCGCTCAATGATGCGGATAATTTCGTTCGTGATGACCTCGAAGGCATCGAATTTGGGCGTGCGGGATCGGGCCATGGCTGGCCTCCTTTCGAGTGTTGATGAGAGGGAATGGTGATCAGGTTGACTGGCGGGCGCGCGGATCGTTGGCGATCCTGGCACCGAGGGCTTCGACCATGTCGATGTAGGTGGTCAGCGAGACGGACCTGCCAGGACCGCAAGGGTCAGGATCGACCGATCCGTCCCGCGCCACGCACGGCAGGTTCGCGAAGGCGATGACGTTACTGACGGGTCGGATATCGATGAACGGGGTCCCTCGTGCGACCGCAAGAGTGGCCAAGGGAAAGCGCTCGATCGGCGCGAAGGTCGACACGGTGGTCCAGCCGAGATGGAGGAACGTCCCACCATCCCCGCAGATCACATGCGCGTTTGGCAATGGCGCCGCCTGCTTCAGATAGCCGAGATCACGCAGGACGGTCTCACGCTCGAGCTGCAGTGCCTGGCCCGTCTGGCCGGTTCGGCGTAGGTCCTTGTGCCGCCACCACGAGGCGGCGGTCGCGCGTAACACGCCCAAGACACCTGTTTGCATCGGAATGCCCTTCATCAATAACAGCAGACCGGAATCCGGCCCGGACCCATCTGAGG
>JAOARA010000017.1 GCA_025211115.1 Roseicyclus sp.
AAGAACGGGATCAGGTATTTGTCCAGTGCGGTGATGTAGTCGCGAAACACCACGTGCCCGCCGCCTGCGTCCAGTTCTTCCTGCATCCTGTCGCGAGCAAACTCCGCCACCCGCTTACACTTGCGTGTGCTTTGGGGCAGGTTGTTCTTGGCACGGTCCTCGGCGGTGTAGAAGAACTTCATCGCCGCGTCGGTGGCTTTGTCCACGTCTTCGGTCTTTGTTGAGAATCGGTGCCAACTGCCGTCAGCCAGCTTGACCCGCGCCTGCCACTTGGCGCTGCGTTGGCGCTTGTCCAAGCGCACGTACTCGCTGATGCGGATGGTTTGCACATCCTGTGACATAGCCCCAGCGTACAGCCAGCAGCGTCACAGGAAAACTGCGCAGTTTATGATGAGGGGCAGGGCGGCAGATCGCGCTGTTCGCCACAGTGAGGCTCGGGTGCCACAGCGCAAAAAACACCCTTCACAGCTGCCAGCACAACGCCCTGTTCAACACAGCGATTCAGCACCGCGCTCGGTGTGTACAGTGTGTATCAGGTGTGTATGGCGTTTTTGCTGTGGAAAAGTGGGCTAAGTCGTTGTTTTTGTTGGAGGCGAGTACCGGAATCGAACCGGTGTGGACGGATTTGCAATCCGCTGCGTCACCACTCCGCCAACTCGCCGCCGTGGTGTGAGCTCCGAGGTATCGCAACTGTGCCGCCCGCGCAAGGCGGGAAAGGGGGGAAACGTCGCATCCGCGCAACCGCCCGTTGCGCGAGGCTTCGTGGTATGCGAAGACGGCGAAAGGACAACTAGACGGATTGGTTCAGTTCCCATGGCTGATTTCGCTGCGCGCCGCCGCATCATGGTCGATACACAGATCCGCCCCTCCGATGTGACCAGCTTCCCGATCATCGACGCGATGCTCAACACCCCGCGCGAGGCCTATGTGCCCGACGCCGCGCGCGACCTGGCCTATCTCGGCGGGCCGATCGCGCTGGGCGGCGGACGTCAGCTGATGGAGCCGCGCAGCATCGGCAAGATGCTCGAGGCGCTGGATGTCACCCCCGGCGAGATGGTGCTGGAGATCGGGCCGGGCCTCGGTTACACGACCGCGCTTCTGGCGCGGATGGCCGAGGCCGTGGTCGCCGTGGAAGAGGACGAGGCGCTGGCCCGCGAGGCCGAGGCGAACCTGTCGGCTCAATCGGTCGACAACGCCGCCGTCCTGACCGGCCCGCTGGCGGATGGCAGCGCGAAGAACGCGCCTTATGACGCGATCGTGATCTTCGCCGGTGTCGAAGAGATTCCCGCCGCCCTGACCGACCAGCTGCGAGACGGGGGGCGCATCATGGCCGTTTTCATGAACGGTCCGCTCGGCGAGGTGCGCACCGGTCTGAAGCTGCACGGCGATGTGTCGTGGCGGATGGAGTTCAATGCGACGGCCCCGGTCTTGCCGGGCTTCGCCCGAGCCCCCAGTTTCGAGTTCTGACAGTGACCGGCCCGACGCGTTGGGCCCATGGCCCCTATGCGGCGGCCGGGTTTGACAAGCGAGGGTGACATGATGACGAGCAGGATCATCCGGACGGGACGCGCCGCGGTCGCGGGACTGGCGCTTGCGGCTTTCGCCGCGGGGGCCGCCGGGGCCGACAGCTTGCGGGATGCCATGGCGGATGCCTATCGCAATTCGCCGGTGCTCGAGCAGAACCGCTATCTGCTCAGGGTCAGGGACGAGGGCGTGAACCAGGCGGTCGCGCAGCTTTTGCCGACCGTCAGCTTCGCGGCCACCGCCAGCCGTGATCTTGTCGCCGACACGACCACGTCCACCGCGCGCCTCGTGGCCGAGATGACGCTTTATGCCGGCGGCAGCCGGATCGCCGCACGGCAGGCCGCCGAGGCCACGGTCGAGGCGGTGCGCCAACAGCTTGTGGCCGCGGAAAGCGAGGTTCTGCTCGATGCGGTCACCGCCTACCTGGAGGTCTGGGAGGCGCAGCAGGTCGTTTCGGTCCGGCAATCGAACGTGCGGGTTCTGACCCAGCAGCTGCGCGCCGCGCAGGACCGGTTCGAGGTGGGCGAGGACACCCGCACCGATGTCGCCCAGGCCGAAGCGCAGCTGGCGCAGGCGCGCTCGTCGCTGGCCGCCGCCGAGGGCACGCTGATGATCGCGCGAGAGTTGTTCAACCTCGCCGTCGGGCGGTATCCGAACGGGCTTTCGGGGCCGGGCGGCCTGCCGCATCTGCCCCGCAGCGAGGAAGAGGCCGACCGCCTCGCCCGGCAGGAGCATCCCGCCATCCGCGCTGCGCAGTTCGAGGTTCGGGCCGCCGAGTTGGCGGTCGAGGAAGCGCGCGGCAACACGCGGCCGAACCTGTCGGTCGACCTGACCGCCTCCGAGACATTTCAAGATCCTATCGCGTCGCGGGAAGGTTTTGGGGCCAGCCTGTCGCTGACCCTGTCGCAGCCGATCTACCAGGGCGGGCGGCTCGGCTCGTTCGAGCGGCAGGCGATGGCGCAGGCCGAGGCGACGCGCGCCAGCCTGAACCGCCAGGTGCAGGTCAACCTGCAGGCTGTGGGCAACGCCTATGCCCGGCTCAGGATCGCCAATGCGCAGATCCAGGCCTCGGACCAGCGCATCCGGGCGGCGCAGCTTGCGCTCGATGGTGTGCGCGAGGAAGCGTCGCTGGGCGCGCGCACCACGCTCGACGTGCTCGACGCCGAGCAGGATCTGCTCGAAGCGCGCATCAGCCGGATCGAAGCCTCGGCCGATCTTTACGCGGCGTCCTACGCGATCCTGTCGGCAAGCGGTCTTCTGACGGTGGCGCAGCTCGACCTGCCGGTGCCGCGCTACGACGTGGAGGCCTATGGCGCTGCCTTCCAGCCCGGCGTGCCGCGAGTGGCCTCGCCGCAGGGCGAACGGCTGGACGGGGTGCTTCGGGCCATCGGTCGGGACTGACGGACGGGCCGCAAGCGCCCGGAATTTAGGGTCAATTCCAGCTATCCGTTGTTTCGGGGCGCGTCTGCGGCTATTCTCGTCGAAAATGCCCCCGCCCGAGGGGTCGCAGGTCACGCCCGGCGGCGTCCGGTCCGTGCGCCTGGAACGGGGTGACGAGGAGTGAGCGGTCATGTCTGACCCGGCAAAATCAGCGGCTGAAATCGAGGACGTTCTGACGTCGATCC
>JAOARA010000174.1 GCA_025211115.1 Roseicyclus sp.
ACGACGCGGTTGGTCGTGGCGAAGGTTTCACAGGCGACGCGCGCCTCCGGTTCCTCGGAGATGAGGGCATCGAGAACGGCATCCGAGATGCGGTCGCAGACCTTGTCGGGGTGCCCCTCCGAGACGGACTCGGAGGTGAAGATGTAGCTGTCGCGTGCCATGGGGGGAAAGCGCTCCATTGGAATACAGGTGACCCCACGCCAGGAAGCCGTTGTGGGGCATGGGCCGCTTTACGCCCTTAGCCTGCCCGGCGCAATGGCGCGGACCGGCGACCGGCGGCAAGGGCCACGGCTGTTGCCAAAAGGACAAGCAGCAGGATCGGCCAGTCGCCGGTCCGGGCGTAGAGCGTCGGCGGCAGCGCGGGCGGCAGCGCCGCGTCAAGCGCGCCCGCCGCGTTCAGGGGCAGCGCCGCCAGCACGCGGCCCCGCCCGTCGATCACCGCGGACACGCCGGTGTTGGCCGCGCGCAGCACCGGCAGCCCCTGCTCGACGGCGCGCAGCCGCGCGAGGGCGAGATGCTGGTAGGGGCCCGAGACCTGCCCGAACCACGCGTCGTTGGTCAGGTGAAGCATCCAGTCGGGGCGCGGCACCGCGCGGATGTAGCGAGGAAAGATCGCCTCGTAGCAGATCATCGGAAAGGCGCGGCCGAGCGCGCCGCCGATCTCGAGAAGCTCGGGGCCGGGACCGGGCGCATAGCCGCCCGCCAGCACCTCGGCGATGCCGCGCAGGCCCAGCGCCTGGGCCGCGGCACCACCCGGCATGTATTCGCCGAAGGGCACGAGGTGGTGCTTGTCGTAGACCTGCCGGATCGCACCCTCGGGGTCGAGCAGAACAGCCGTGTTGCGCGCGCGCAGCCCCTCGAAGCGTTGACCGCCCACGACCACCTCGGCCCCGCCGGCGGCCGCGGCGATGTCGGCGCGCACGCGCTGCGACTCCTCCAGCAGGACGGGCAGCGATGTCTCGGGCCAGGCGATCAGCGCGGGCGCGCGCCCCTCGGGCGGGCTGGCCGTCAGGTCGAGCGCCCGGCGGAAGAAGACCGGGACCATGTCCGAACGCCATTTCAGATGCTGCGGCGCATTGGGCTGGATCAGCCGGACCACGGGGGCCGCGGGATCGGGCACCGGCGGCGCGGCAACCGGCAGCGCCAGCAGGGCCAGCGGCGCCAGCGCCATCAGCCCCGCGCCCAGCGCGCGCCCGCGCAGCACCACCACGGCCAGGACCGCTGCCGCGCCAAGAACCAGCGCGGTCAGGCCCAGCGGACCGGCCAGCGCCGCCAGCCCCAGCAGCGGCGAGGCGATCAGCCCATGGCCCGGCTGCGCCCATGGAAAGCCGGTGAAGACCACGCCGCGCGCCGCCTCGGCCAGCACGAGAAGCCCGGCGAGGGCGACCGCCCGCGCCGCGGGCCGCGGCAGCAGCCGGGCCGCGAGCCAGCCGGGCAAGGCCCAGAACAGCGCGAGCCCACCCGCCATGAACACCAGCGCGAAGGGGGCCATCCAGCCATGGCGCGCGGCATCGACGAAGAACGGCTCGACGATCCAGTTGAGCGCGAGCGCGAAATACGCCGCACCGCCGGCCCATGCCGCGAACGCGGCAGCGCGCGGAGCGGGGGCCGTGACGCTCAGCGCCAGAAGCGCGGCAAACCCGAGCCAGCCGACGAACCACAGGTCGAAGGGCGCAAGCCCGAGCGCGCCCACCGCCCCGGCCAGGCCCGCAAGCCCGAGCCGCGCCCACGGGCGCAGGCCGGCCAGCGCCGACGCGGCGGAGTGGCTCACCCGGCGGCCCCCTTGGGCATCCGCACCCGCAATCGCTTGATGCGGCGGGGGTCGGCGTCAATCACCTCGAACTCGACACCCGAGGGATGCGGCACGACCTCGCCCCGCGCAGGCACGCGGCCCGACAGCAGGAAGACGAGACCGCCCAGCGTGTCGACCTCTTCCTCGTCGTCCACGTCCGACAGGGCCATGCCCAGCTCGGCCTCGAACTCGTCGAGCGGGGCGCGCGCCAGCGCCAGCCAGCGCCCCTCGCCCTCGGCGGTCCAGGGCTGGTCCTCTTCGATGTCGTGTTCGTCCTCGATCTCGCCGATGACCTGCTCGATCAGGTCCTCGATCGTGACCAGCCCCTCGACCCCGCCGTATTCGTCGATCACCAGTGCCATATGCGTGCGCTCGGTCTGCATCTTCTGCAGCAGCACGCCGATGGGCATCGAGGGCGGCACGTAGAGCAGCGGGCGCAGCATGGTGCGCAGGTGAAACCCGTTGCCCTTGCCGTTGAACCCGTATCGCAGCGCCACGTCCTTGAGGTGGACAAGCCCCGTGGGGCTGTCGAGCGTGCCCTCGTAGACCGGCAGTCGGGTCAGACCGCTGTCGCGGAAAATGCCGACCAGCGCGTCGAGGTCTTCGTCACAGGCGACCGAGACGATCTCGGCGCGCGGGATCATCACGTCCTCGACGCGCATCCGGCGCAGGTTGGACATGCCGAACTGTGGCAGGGCCGCGCCATTGGCACCGCCCGCACCCGGTTGCGGATCGTCGTTCGAAGGATCGGCCTCGGCGTCATCCGCGCCGAACAGCCTTGCGAAGAAACCCGGCCTCTGCGGCTGCGGGTCTTCCGCGTCGTCCTGCGCGCCACGCGCCGCAGGAGACGAGGGATCAGGGGTCGAGCTCATGGCTCCTTTCCGAAATCATCATTCGGGCCCAGTTCGGCCCGCGCCCTCAATATGGGTCAGGCACCCCCAGTCTTGCAAGGATGCGGGTCTCCAGACCCTCCATTAGCGCGGCATCGGGGTCGGTTATGTGATCGAAACCCAACAGGTGGAGCAGCCCATGGACCAGAAGATGGGCAAGATGATGATCGAAAGGCTTGCCCCCCTCCTGCGCTTCGCGGGTCAGGACCCCCAGCGCCAGCGCGATATCGCCCAGTTCTTCGGGCGGGCCTGCGGGGTTCGGGCGTGGCAGGTGCGGCATCTCGCCCGGCGCGGCCGGGGCGCGCTCCTCCGACGGCCAGGACAGGACGTTGGTCGGCGTGGGCTTGCCGCGGAACTCGGCGTTCAGGGTGGCGATGCGGTCGTCGTCACAGGCGAGGATCGAGACGGCGAAAAATTGCGGCTCGAGGCCCAGCTCGTCCAGCGCGGTCTCGCAGGCGCGGGCGGCCAGCGCCTCGAGCGCGGGCTCGTCCCAGCCGTCGTCCTCGATGAGAATGTCGATCTCCATGTCCCGCGCCATGCACCGGCGCGCGGCGGCGGTCAACTGCCGCCGGGTCCGCGGTGCGTCTCAGGTCGCGTCCCAGACCTGGCCCGCCGCGGCAAGCCCGGCGTTCCACGCCCCGCCGAGCGTGGTGCCATAGGGGCCCGGCGCGGCCTCTCCCGCGAAGAACAGCCGGTCGTCCAGCGCCGCGGCATAATCCCGGCGCGCGGTGTCGGCACCGGGCCGCACCCGCGCCCAGGGGCCACGGCTGAACGGGTCCGTCGCCCAGTCATGTGCCTCGACCGCCACCGCCTCGGCGCCGGTGTGGTGGCGCAGCACCGCGCGGGCGGCCTCGGCCACGGCGCGCGGCCCCTCGTGGCGCAGGGCGGCGGCGTGCCGTCCGGCGAAGATGACCGAGGCCACGGGCAGTCTCGGGTCGATGTGCAGCAGCGCGGCCTGCCCGCGCTCGAAGGCGGCGAGATCGACCGCGAACTCGGCCGCATCGGGCAGCGCGGCGGGCAGGCGCAGCCCCACCTTGACGAACTCCGCCGGGCCGAGGGCGGCCAGCGCCTCGCGCTTTCGGTCCGGCAGTCCGGGGGTGAAGCGCACCGCACCGCCGGCGAGCACGGCGGGCGGCAGCGTCACCACGGCCACCCCGGCGCGCAGCGTGCCGAAGGGGCCCGAGATCACCACGTGATCGGCCGGGCGCAGGTCGATCGCCATGACCGCATGGCCCAGCGACACCGGGAGACCGCGCGCAAGCGCCTGCAACAGACCGCCGGTGCCGCCCGCGACCAGCACGTCATCGCCGCTTTCGAGCAGCATGGTGTCCATCAGCGACACCTCGTCGGGGTCGCCGCCCATCGAGACCGCCGAGAGCTGCAGGGCGGCCCTGTCCCAGCTGTCGCCGGTGGCGATCTCGGCCAGTGTCGCGCCGGGCCGCGCCGTCCGGGCGGCGCGCTCCATCCGCGCGTCGAGCGCCTCGAGCGCCGCGAAGAGCGCGTCGCGCGCGCTGTCATCCGCACCGCCCGCGCCACGGGTCACCTGCATGTCGTCATAGTCGCTGTCGGTCAGGGCCAGCCCCAGCGCCCGCGCCTCGGCCCTGAGCGGGTTGGCCCGGCCGTTGTGCAACCATTGCGCGCCGCGGTCCCACGCCAGACCGAGCGATCCGCCATCGGTCCAGGCGCGCCCGCCGACACGGTCGCGCGCCTCGAGCAGCGCCACGTCATACTCCCACGCGATCAGCTGCCGGGCTGCGGCGATCCCCGCCGCGCCCGCGCCGATCACGGCGACCTCGCCATCGAGCCCGGGCTGCGCCCGCACCACCATCGGCGCGGCAAGAGCCGCCGCCGTCAGACCGAGGAAACGGCGACGTCCCGCCATGACACCATACTCATACTGCCGGGCTGTCGGCGTCGTAGGCCTCGATGATCCGGGCGACCATCGGGTGCCGCACGACGTCCTTTGCCGTGAAATAGTTGAAACTGATACCCTTCACATCCTTCAGGATGCGCTCGGCCTCGGACAGGCCGCTTGCCACGCCGCGCGGCAGGTCGACCTGGCTCCGGTCGCCGGTGATGACCATGCGGCTGCCCTGCCCCAGCCGGGTCAGGAACATCTTCATCTGCATGCCGGTGGCATTCTGCGCCTCGTCCAGCACGACATAGGCGTTCGACAGCGTCCGCCCCCGCATGAAGGCCAGCGGCGCGATCTCGATCGTCTTTTCCTCGATCAGCTTCTGAAGCTGCTTCGCGGGCAGAAAATCGTTCAGCGCGTCGTAGAGCGGCTGCATGTAGGGGTCGACCTTTTCCTTCATGTCACCGGGAAGGAAGCCCAGCCGCTCGCCCGCCTCGACCGCGGGGCGGCTGAGAATGATCTTGTCGACATGGCCGTTGATCATCTGGTTCACCGCGACCGCGACGGCGAGATAGGTCTTGCCGGTGCCCGCCGGGCCGATGCCGAAGGCCAGTTCGTTCTGGTAGAGGTTCCGGACGTAGGCCTGCTGCGCCTCGGTGCGGGGCTCGACCGTCTTCTTGCGGGTGCCGATCTCGAGCGCGCCGCGCTGGAACATCTCGATCTGGTCGCCGTCACGCGCGCCGGTGCCCTCGTCCGCGCCGCGCAGGCGCACGGCGGCGTCGATGTCGCCGGGTTCGATGCCCCGACCCGATTCGAGCCGCGCATAGAGCTTGCGCAAGACCTCGGCCGCCTGTTCGCGCGCATCGCCAAGCACGGCAAGCTGGTTGCCGCGCCTGAGCACGTGAACCGAAAGCAGATGCTCGATCTGGGCGAGGTTGCGGTCGAACTCGCCGCACAGCTCGATCAGAAGCCGGTTGTCGGGAAATTCGAGCGCCAGCTCGACCGGTGTGCCGCCTGTGGGGGCCGCGAGGGGGGTGATCGCCAAATCACGCTCCGCATTGGGGTTGGACCTTCCACAAGTGTGGCAACGCACCACGCACAACGCAACAGGTTGTGGCGACCGTCACCGAAGTTTCTTGATGATGCGGTCCGACGCACAGGAAACGGGCACCCGAGGATGCCCGTTGATGCCGTGGGTCTGCCCCCCTTGCGGCCGGCCGCGTCAGGGAATGAGGTCGGACAGGTTGCTGCCTGCGCGGAAGTCGCCGACGATCGAGTTGGGCGGCGCCACGTTGGTGCAGACCGGAAGGCCCGACACGGGGTCGCGGCGGCGCGACCAGTAGCCCTCGAGCCCGTCATCGATCATCCAGACATGGCATCCGTCGGGGTCGATGTAGATGCCCGATTCGAGCTGGCTCAGGCTGCCGCTGTCGAACCCGCGGTCCTCGCCGACCGCTACGACGCGGGGCCCCGAGGAATTCCCGCTGACACAGCCTGCAACGGCAAGAACCCCCACAAGCAGCGCACCGCCCTTGATGATGTTGATCATGATCCCATCCCCCTCAGCGGTAACACACGATTTCGACGCGGCGGTTCTGCTGCATGCCGCTGGCCGTGGCATTCGACGCCACCGGGCGACGCTCGCCATATCCGATCTCGCGCGCCACGCGCGCCCCGGAGGCGCGGGCGACCTGCGCGACCGCCGCGGCGCGGTTCTGGCTGAGGCGCATGTTGTATTCATCCGAGGCGCGGCTGTCGGTGTGCCCGTAGATCGCGTAGGCGAAGGCCCCGGCCGAGCGGAAGAACTGCTCGAGATAGGCGCGGCCCGACGGGGTCAGGCGGGCGCTGTCGGTGTGGAACAGCACATCGTTGTTGGCGACGGCGCAGGTGTTCACATCGAGGCAGACGGGCATCCCGTTGACCGGGTTCACCCGGCCTTCCATGTAGCCTTCGGCACCCCCATCCGCGACCCAGTGCATGCAGCCATCGGGGTCGATCCAGATGCCGGGCTCGACCCGGCCGGTGATGGAGACGCTCTGCTGGGCCAAGGCCGAGGAGGGCACTAGCGCCATGGCTGCGGCCAGAGCCGCCGCACCGCATGCCGCACGCGAAACGTAGCGTGACAATCCGGTGATCACATCAAAATCCCCCACTGGTAACCATGTCGTTTCGCCCGGATCGGCAGGCCTGGCAGGGCCCCGGCGAAAACACCATTTATTCCGGCACGATAGCACCATACGCGCGCAAAGGAAGAGGATTTTTAACCAAAGGGTTTCCGCGTCGGCAACAAACACGCCACCCTCGCCCGCGTGGGGCGCGGGTGGAAACAATCTTCAGGCCGTAGGCGCCCCTGCGCGGCGATCAGGGAACCAGACGGCCCAGGAGCGAGTTCGGACGCGCCTCGACGATCTCGACCGCGGCGATCTCGCCGATCAGGCGGTCGGGGCCGTCCACGTGGACGGCGTGCAGATACTCGGACTTGCCGCCGATCTGTCCCGGTTCGCGGCCTTGCTTTTCGAACAGGACCCGGACCTTGCGACCGACCATGCCGGCCTGCGTCGCGCGCTGCTGCTCGGTCAGCACGGCCTGCAGGCGCTGCAGGCGGTCATCGGCCTCGGCGGGATCGACCGGCGCGCGCTCGGCGGCCGGCGTGCCGGGACGCGCGGAATACTTGAAGGAATAGGCGCTGCCGTAGCCGACCTCGGCCACCAGGTCGAGCGTCGCCTGGAAATCCGCCTCGGTCTCGCCGGGGAAGCCGACGATGAAATCCCCCGACAGAACAAGGTCGGGCCGGGCCGCGCGGATGCGCTCGATCAGGCGGATGTAGCTTTCGGCGGTGTGCTTGCGGTTCATCGCCTTGAGGATACGGTCCGAGCCCGACTGCACAGGCAGGTGGAGGTAGGGCATCAGCTTGTCGCAGTCGCCATGGGCGGCGATCAGGTCGTCCTCCATGTCGTTGGGATGCGAGGTGGTGTAGCGGATGCGCTCCAGCCCCTCGACCTCGGCCAGCGCGCGCACCAGCCGCGCAAGGCCCCATTCCGCGCCATCCGCGCCAAGACCATGATAGCCGTTCACGTTCTGACCCAGAAGCGTGATCTCGCGCACGCCGCGCTCGACCAGCTCGCGCGCCTCGCGCAGCAGACGCTCGGCGGGGCGGCTTACCTCGGCCCCGCGGGTGTAGGGCACGACGCAAAAGGAACAGAACTTGTCGCAGCCTTCCTGCACGGTCAGGAACGCGGTCGGCCCGCGCTTGGCGCGCCGGTCCTTGGGCAGATGGGCGAACTTGTCTTCCTCGGGAAAATCCGTGTCCAGCGCCCGCTCGCCGCGGTCCAGCGCCTCCATCATCCGGGGCAGGCGGTGGTAGGTCTGCGGCCCCACGACAAGATCGACGATGGGCATGCGGCGCATGATCTCTTCGCCCTCGGCCTGCGCCACGCAGCCCGCCACGCCGATCTTGAGGTCCGGCTTTTCCTCGTGCAGCGGCTTCAGGCGGCCGAGGTCGGAGTAGAGCTTTTCGGCCGCCTTCTCGCGGATATGGCAGGTGTTGAGCAGGATCATGTCCGCCGCCTCGGGCGTGTCGACCTGCTCATAGCCCTGCGCGCCCAGCGCCTCGGCCATGCGTTCGCTGTCATAGACATTCATCTGACAGCCATAGGTCTTGACGAAAAGCTTCTTGGCCTCGGTCATCGCGTGCGCCCCGCCATCGGTCCGTTCAAGGGGATCTTGACCCGCGGC
>JAOARA010000175.1 GCA_025211115.1 Roseicyclus sp.
CGCGGAATTCGACGACACGATCGAGGAAAAGCGCCCCACCGTCCAGGTCGGCGACCCCTTCACCGAAAAGCGCCTGCTCGAGGCCTGCCTCGAACTGATGCAGACCGGCGCGGTCATCTCCATTCAGGACATGGGTGCGGCCGGCCTCACCTGCTCCGCGGTGGAAATGGGCGACAAGGGCAAGCTCGGCATCAAGCTGACGCTCGACCACGTGCCCCAGCGCGAAGCCGCGATGACCGCCTACGAGATGATGCTCTCCGAGTCGCAAGAACGGATGCTCATGGTCCTCAACCCCGAGAAAGAGGATGTCGCCCGCGCCATCTTCGAGAAATGGGATCTCGATTTCGCCATCGTCGGCGAAACCATCCCCGAGGACCGCTTCCTCATCCTCCACGGCAACGAGACCATGGCCGACCTGCCGCTCTCGAAACTGTCGTCCGAAGCCCCCGAATACGACCGGCCATGGGTGGAAACACCCCCCGCCGCCGAGATGGACCCGGTCCCCGAGGTCGACGCCATCGACGCGCTGCGCGCGCTGATCGCCTCGCCCAACTATTGCAGCCGCGCCTGGGTCTACGAGCAATATGACCACATGGTCATGGCCGATACCGTCGTCGCCCCCGGCCTCGGCGCGGGCGTGGTCCGCGTGCATGGCACGGGCAAGGCGCTCGCCTTCACCTCGGACGTGACGCCGCGCTACGTCAAGGCGAACCCGGTCGAGGGCGGCAAACAGGCCGTCGCCGAAGCCTTCCGCAACCTCTGCGCCGTGGGCGCGCGACCGCTTGCGACCACCGACAACCTGAATTTCGGCAACCCCGAGAAGCCCGAGATCATGGGCCAGTTCGTCGGCGCGATCAAAGGCATCGGCGAAGCCTGCGCCGCGCTCGACATGCCCATCGTCTCGGGCAATGTCTCCCTCTACAACGAGACCGACGGCCAGGGCATCCTGCCCACCCCGACCATCGGGGCCGTGGGCCTGCTCGACAGCCTCGACGACCTGATCGGCGACACCACCCGCGACGGTCACGTCCTTCTGCTGGTCGGCGCGACCGAGGGGCACCTCGGCCAGTCCGCCCTCCTGTACGAGGTTTTCAACCGCGAGGACGGCGACGCGCCCCATGTCGACCTCGAGGCCGAGCGCCGCGCGGGCGAGTTCATCCGCGACAACCGCCAGTGGATCGGCGCTTGCACCGACCTGTCCGACGGCGGCCTTGCGCTCGCCGCCTTCGAAATGGCGGTCGCGGGCGGCGTCGGCCTGAGCGTCGATGCCTCCGACACCGCGACCCTCTTCGGCGAGGACCAGGGCCGCTACCTGATCTCGACCAGCTTCGACAAGGCCGAGGCGCTGATGGTCGCGGCGGGGCAAGCCGGCGTGCCGCTGGTGACCATTGGCAAGGTTGGCGGCGAGATGCTCCGCCTCGGGTCGTCCGAAGCGCCTCTGGCCGAGCTGACGGCGACCTGGCGCGGGGCCTTTGCCAGCCATTTCGGCTGACCGGCCATATGCACGCGGTGTGTACGGGGTGTGTACGCCCTGTGCACCCCCCTTCGCCGCCTTGCACCGCCCCGCCACGGGGCTTACATTTCCGACAAAACCAGTCGAGGACTCACATGCCCATCACCGCCCGCGAGATCGAGGACATGCTGCGAGAGGCCTTCCCCAACGGCCAGGTCAAGGTCGAGGGTGACGACGGCCAGCACTTCGCCGCGCAGGTCATCGACGAGACCTTCCGCGGCCAGAACCGCGTGCAGCAGCAACGCGCGGTCTATGCCGCGCTGAAGGGCAAGATGGACGGCTCGCACGGCGAGCTGCACGCCCTTGCCCTGACCACCAAAGCCCCGGATTGAAAGGGAATTTCCCCATGAGCGCCGCAGATACGATCAAGCAGACCGTCACCGAGAACGACGTGGTCCTGTTCATGAAGGGCACCAAGATGATGCCGCAATGCGGCTTCTCCAGCCGCGTGGCCGGGGTGCTGAACTACATGGGCGTGGAGTTCGCCGACGTGAACGTGCTCGCCGACGAGGAGATCCGTCAGGGGATCAAGGACTACTCCGACTGGCCCACCATCCCGCAGCTCTACGTGAAGGGCGAATTCATTGGTGGCTGCGATATCGTGACCGAGATGACGCTGTCGGGCGAGCTGGATCAACTTTTTGAAACGAAAGGCGTTTCTTTCGACAAGGACGCCGCCGAGAAGATCCGCGAAGCCAACGCCTGAGGGGTTTCGCCCGCTTCGCGGGCGACCCGTGCGAGGGGCTCTGCCCCTCGCGCTCCCCGCCGTATTTTTGGAAAGATGAAGGAGGATCAGCCCTTCTTTTTCGTGGCCCCGCTGCGGACGTGTTTCGACAGGCGCGAGGGGATGGATTTCTTGCGATCCTTGTAGGGGTTCTGGTCCGCCTGGCTGCGCATCCAGAGTCGGATCGGCGTGCCCGGCATGTCGAAGTCATCGCGTAACCCGTTGACAAGATAGCGCGAATAGCTGTCCGGCAGCTTGTCGGGATGGCTGCACATCACCACGAAGCCCGGCGGCCGGGTCTTGGCCTGGGTCATGTAGCGCAGCCGGATGCGGCGGCCCGAGGGGGCGGGCGGCGGATGCGCCTCGGTCATGGCGGCGAGCCAGCGGTTCAGCTGCGCCGTGGTCACGCGGCGGTTCCAGACCTCGTGGGCCTTCATGATCGCGGCCTGCAGCCGGTCCAACCCCTTGCCCGTCTTCGCGGAAACCGTCACCAGCGGCGCGCCGCGCAGCTGCGGCAGGAGCGTGTCGAAGGCCTGTTTCAGCGCCTTCAGCTTCTCCTGCTTGTTGTCCTCGATGTCCCATTTGTTGACCGCAACCACCACCGCGCGCCCCTCGCGCTCGGCGAGGTCGGCGATGCGCAGATCCTGTTGCTCGAAGGGGATCGCCGCGTCGAGCAGCACCACCACCACCTCGGCGAATTTCACCGCGCGCAACCCGTCGGCAACCGAGAGTTTCTCGAGCTTTTCCTGCACCTTGGCCTTCTTGCGCATCCCCGCCGTGTCGAAGATGCGCATCGGCGTGCCCTCCCACGTCACGGGCACGGAGATGCTGTCGCGGGTGATCCCGGCCTCGGGGCCGGTCAGCAGGCGGTCCTCGCCGAGGATCTTGTTGATCAGCGTGGACTTGCCCGCGTTGGGGCGGCCCACGACGGCGATTTTCAAAGGGCGCGAGGGGGTTATGGGGCGAAGTTCACCCTCTGTATCCTCCTCGACATCGACATCGGTCTCGGCCTCTTCGACGACCGCGACGGCCTCTTCCGCGGCCTCGACCAGCGGGGCCAGCGCCACGGCCAGCTCGCCCATCCCCTCGCCATGTTCGGCCGAGAGCGCGATCGGCTCGCCGAGGCCAAGCGCATAGGCCTCGATCACGCCGGCCTCGCCCTGGCGGCCCTCGGCCTTGTTCACGCCGAGGATGACGGGGCGGCCCGAGCGGCGCAGGATCTCGGCGAAAAGTTCGTCATTGGGGGTGATGCCCGCGCGCCCGTCGATCAGGAAGAGGCTCGCGTCGGCCATCTCGACTGCGCGTTCGGTCAGCCGCCGCATGCGGCCCTGCAGGCTGTCGTCGGTCGCATCCTCCAGCCCCGCCGTGTCGATCACGGTGAAGCGCAGGTCACCCAGACGCGCCGCGCCCTCGCGCAGGTCGCGGGTGACGCCGGGCTGGTCGTCGACCAGGGCCAGGCGCTTGCCCACCAGCCGGTTGAACAGCGTGGACTTGCCGACATTGGGGCGGCCGACGATGGCGAGGGTGAAGCTCATGGGGTCATTCCGGAGATACCAAGGTGGCGCACCTATCCCAAGGGCGGGCGCGCATCAAGGGGCCAGACGCCGCGCCGCGCGCTCGAGCGCCTGCGCAAAACCGCTGCGGTCGGCCTTGGAGAAGGGGCGCGGCCCGCCAAGCGCCTGCCCCTCCAGCCCGCCGCGCAGGTCGGGCATCAGGTCGCGGGTGGCGAGCTTGCCGCCGATATTGGCCGTGGTCAGCGCCTCGCCGCGGTGGGTCAGCACCTCGGCCCCGGCTTTCAGCGCGCGATCAGCCAGGGGCAGATCGGCGGTGATGACCAGCGTGCCGGGGCCCGCCGCCGCGGCGATCAGGTCGTCGGCGGCGTCGAAGGCGTCGCCCGCCATGGTCATGGAGATCAGCGGGTGATCGGGGTGGCGCAGGTAGCTGGCCGCGGACAGGCGCACCGGCAGCTTGTGGCGATAGGCGACGGTGTAGATCTCGTCCTTCACCGGGCAGGCATCGGC